>NZ_JBFLUG010000060.1:0-46282 GCF_041008525.1 Parafrankia sp. FMc2
CCCCCGCAAGACGCCCCCGGGCGACGAGGCCGACGAGGCCTGACTGCCCGCAGCACGACAGCCCCCGGCTCCTCTGCGGAGCGCGGGGGCTGTCGTGTGTGCGGAGGCGGGTGAGCACGAGCCCTACCGCCGTGCCCGCCGCCGCGCGACCTGGCGCGCCCGGCGCACGTCATCGCGCAGCAGATGAAGGGCGAAGGTCAGGCCACCGCCGGCGGCGAGGGCGGTAAGGGCGTGGAAGACGTCGGCCATCACGCACCCGCCCCGTCGTTGGCGTCCTGGTCCTGCTCGGCGCGGTACTCGCGGAGGGTCTGGCCCAGGCGGTTACCCAGATCGGCAAGGAGGGGCTCGTCCCGCGTCATCGCGAGGGTGTTGCCGATCAGCCCGTGCGTGCCGACGTAGTGGCGATCGAAGTCCTCGGACGACTCCCCGATGCGCCCCTCGACCCGCAGCCGCAGGCACTCCAGGGTCGCCCGCTCGGCCGCGGTGAGGCGGTCGGCGCCCGAGCCGTGAGCGATGGCGTGACGCAGGGCAGTGATCACGTTGCCGGCCCACGGCGGACGGAGACCCTTGTCGGTGATCGTGTTCTCGCGGACGAAGTCCTCGAACGTCATCACGCACCCGCCCCGGCGATCCGGTACCGCACGGCCTTGCCGCGGGCGCCCTTGCCTTCGGCGACGATCCGGCCCTCGGCGGCGAGGCCGTCCAGCTCGCGCCGCACGCGCTCGATGTCGGCGGGCCCCGCGTCCTTGCCGATCCACGCGGCGGCGACCTCGGGGGCGGTGATGCCCTCGGCCGCCTCGGCCCCGGCCACCACGTCCAGCACATCCCGGGGCGCCAGGGCGAGCTTGACGTCCTCGCCGGTGACCTTGATGCCGCGCCCGAGCAGCCACAGCCGGGCGGCGAACACGTCCCGGCTGTCGGTCCGCGCGAACGCCAGCCGCAGCGCCTCGACGCCGCTCATGGTGCGCAGCAGGGTGACCTCGCGGTAGGCAGTGATGGCCTCGCGCGGATCGGTGATGCCCTCGCGCTGGGAGACGCGCCAGGCGCCCAGGGTCTCCCGCATGGCCACGCCCGGCCGCACGCGCTTGCCGAGGTCCTTGAGCTTGACGCCCTCGAAGATCAGCCCGGCGTCGATGCGCTTCCACCGGCGCGCGAACGCCAGCGTGATCTCCAGCAGGGTGGGCCCCGTCAGGCTCATGACCGGGAAGAAGTACTCGTCCCACGTCGCGGCGGTGCTGGTGCCGTAGCCGTAGTTGATGCCCGCGCTGATCAGCGCGATGGACCACGAGACGAAATGGAACGCGCCACCGTGCTCGCCGCGCAGTGCGGCGATGGTGACCATGGCGATCCCGACCACGGCGGTGCCGTCGAGCGCGAGCAGGGGCAGCCAGACCAGCCACACGGGCAGGTTCAGCCCGTCGATCGGCTCGCCGGCCCACTTGATCAGGTGTGCGCCGGACAGTGCGGTCGGCGCCACGATCACCGCGGCCAGCGCGATGGCCGCGACCCGCCACAGCTTCTCGGTGGTGCTCAGCCCCTTGTTGTTCTTGCCCTTCGGAGCCTCCGGGGCCGCAGCCGCCTGCGGTGCGGCCTTGCGTGCCCGTCGGGGCCGCGGCACGTCTGTAGCTGATTCGTAGTCGACGGCGCCCTGTGGGGCGTCCGCCTCGACGGTGAGATGGGCGGGGGGCACGGGCACCCCGTTGGCGCTGTTCATGGTGCTCTCCCTGGGGATGCTCGGATCTGTGACCACGACTTTCACATCTTCATTTTACATGTCGTGTAGTCGATGTGTAGTCTGTAGTCATGCACGAATCCGGCACCGGCCACGAGGAGGGGTGCGCTCATGGCATCGGTTAAGAGGGCTCCGTCCAGGAAGCGCAAGCCCCTCTCGACGTGGGACCTCAACGACCCGCGCTACTGGATCGTTGGGGGCTGGCGTCTTGGCCTCGGGTCAGTTCGCGTAAGCGTCGCTGGACGCGACCGCTGGCGGACCTGGGGCGACATCGCAACACCCGGGGCCGGTGCCGGCTCCCTCTACCTGCTGTCCACGCTGGGCGCTGACCCGCTCGGCCCGCTGGGGCCGACCATCTTCGAGTCGGGGCTCCTGGACGTCACCGACCCCTACCGCCTGACCGCCGCCGCTCTCGGCGGCACCGCGGCCCTGCTGCACCAGCGTTCCGACGCTGCCCGCGGCCACCGCGAGCGCCGCGCGGTGCTGAACGCCTTCGCCGAGCTGGGCGCGGGCGAGGGCCCGACGCTGCTGCACCCGTCCGGCCGTCCGGTGCAGGTGAAGCTGCCCGAGCCGACCAAGGCCGGCGCGCGGTTCGTGATGAAGATCCCGGACGGCGTGACCGAGGTCGAGATGCTCTCGGCGGCGCAGCGCCTGAGTCCGATGCTCAAGGGCCGCGTCTCCATGCGCCCGACCGTCGCCCCGGCGACGGGTCGCAAGGCCATCGCGGCCCTGGCCAGCGGCGCCGCCGCCAAGACCGTCACGGTGGCCCGCAAGAGCCGGACGGACGCCGCGCCGACGGAGAAGGCCAAGCGCTCCCCACTGGAGGAGCTGCTGACGTGTTCGCACATCGAGGTCAACATCCGCCGCCGTGAGACGCTCAACAAGAACGTGCCGTGGGAGGGCCTGGCCGAGATCCGTCGCGCCGGGAAGGACTACAAGGGCCGCCCGGTCCAGACCGCCTGGCACGTCGGCCAGGACGAGGACGGCAACCCGGTCTACGACACGATCTTCGCTCGCAACAAGCTCTCCGGCGGCGAGGCCGGCTCGGGTAAGAGCACCGGCACGCACGTCGACATCTGCGCCGTGAGCCAGGACGCAAACTCCCGGAACTTTTTCATCGACCCGTCCGGCGGTGCCGAACTCGGCTTCTGGGAGCCGCTGGCGGCGAAGACCGCCCGGGGCGGCAAAGGCTTCGCCTACACCGTGGACGACGCGGTGCGCCTCCTCCGGGAGCTGCACGCCGAGGGCGTGGCCGCGCTCCAGCGGATGGCCGACACCGCCGACGAGCGGGAGGCTGCCGGCCTGCCGCGCACCAACGTGGCCCCCGGCGAGATCACTACCTGGATCTGGATTGACGAGCTGCTGTCGCTGACCAAGCACCCGGACAAGGACATCCGGGGGGAGGTCGCCTTCCTGCTGTTCGACATCATCGGCAGACTGCGCAAGGTCGGCTACCACATCGTCTGCTCGACACTGAAGCCGACCGGCGACGTGATCCCGACGTTCGTCCGCGACCTGATCACGATCAAGCAGGTGTTCCGCTGCACCACCGCGGACGGCTCGACCTCCGTACTCGGGGACAAGATCTGGGCTGCGCTCGGCTACGGCGGCCACAAGATCGAGATGAAGTCACCGAAGGGCATCTCCTACCTGCTGGGCGCCGAGGGCTACCCGGTCCGACTGCGCTGCGCGTTCGTGGACCCGGACGTCCAGCCTGGCCAGATCATCAGCGAGCGCCACGAGGTTCTCAACGCGGCCCTGCGGCTGCGCGGGCTGCCCGAGGTGCCGCCGCTGGTGAAGAACGTCGACCCGGCGCGCGCCGCGCTGCTCGACCCGTCCCGCCCTCCGCGGGTTCCCGCCCAGCGCGAGTCGGTCACCCTGACTCCGCCCCCGTCGTCCGGGAAGGTCGTCAGCCCCGCCCACACTCCGACGGCGGCCACCCCGGCGGACCCCACCCCGGCTCCTTCTCCCGCGCCGCTTGAGGTCGTCAAGGTCGCGGAGACCGAAGAGATCGACAGCCTCGCCGAGGTCCTGCGCGAGGCCGCGCGGATCGCGGTCGAGGCGGGGCAGCTGTCGCCCCGGATGCTCCAGGGCCCGCTCGGCCTGGACTTCGACGCCGCCGCGTGGGTGCTGGGTGAGCTGGAGGAGCGCAAGGTGATCGCCCCCGCCGAGGGCAACGCGCCCACCCGCACGGTGCTGGCCACCGCGGACAACCTCGACCGGCTGCTCGCCGACGAGGACGTCCCGGATGTCGAGCCCGAGACGACCCCGGCCCCGGCCGACACCGCCCGCGCCGGCTACGCCCAGCGCAAGCACCGCCCCGACAAGCGGACCCGCGCCCGCCTGCACGCCCAGCGCGAGCACGCCGCCTCGACCTCGAAGGAGGGCTGACCCATGGGCATCGTCGCCACCGTCGCCGGACTGATCCTGACCACCTACACCGGCCTGATCGTCATCCGCTGGGGCGTGGACCTGCTTACCCGGGTGGGCCTGCTGCGTGAGCCGAGCCGGCCCGCCGCGCTCGCGCTGGAGTTCCTGCGGACGCTCACCGACCCGCTGCTGCGCCCGGTTGGCAAGGCCGTCCCGCCGCTGCGGTTCGGGTCGGTCGCTTTCGACCTCTCGTTCCCGCTGCTGCTGGTCGTCCTTCCGATGATCAACGCCTTCATCACCACGATCGCCGGCTGAGGCCGGCAGGGAGGAACCGCCATGGCGAAGACCGTGAAGTGCACCCGCAAGGGCTGCGGCCGGGAGTGGAAGGTCGGCTTCTTCGGCAGCGTCGTCGGCCACCGAGAGCTGTGCAAGACCTGCCGTGTCGGCTTGGTGGACCCGGGCGTCCGCGTCAAGGGCGGCATCGGCGAGGTGCGGTTCGCGCCCTGGCAGAAGCCGGACCGCCGCCACACCACCAACACCATGCTCGGCAACCGCCCGCAGAGCGCCGCCGAGCGCAAGCGCGCCGCCGTGATGCACGGGCTGGCCAACAACCCCAACTTCCTGCTCCGCCAGGACGACTTCGACCAGCCAGACATGACCGTCAGTGTCGACCAGGCCTCCGGCACCGCCGAGGTCAGGTTCGGCCCGGACTTCGGCTTCCTGGACACCCACCGGGGCCGGACCGCCCGAGCGGGCTTCGCCGCCGCTCGCGGTCTCGATGCGGCTCCGTCCCTCTACGACACCGAGCCGCTCGACGACATCGACGGCTTCACCGGCGAGGTCCTCGACGGCGAGGTCCTCAACACCTCCTACCTCTGACGCCACCGCAAGCCACGCCCCACGAAAGGAGGCAGTAGCGATGTTCGACAGCCTCGCGGTCGCGCTGGCCAATGGCGGCGCCGCCGCCCGCGGTCAGCGTGACCTGCTGGGCTACGCGCTCCTTCGCCTCTCCCTCGCCGCGCACCGGCTGCGCGACGGGGGAGGGCTCCTGACCCTGTACGACGCCACCCACGACCCCCTGGAGGCCGATGTGACCGACTCTCTGAACCCGTTCAGCGACCTGCCCGTCCCCGTGGCCACGCCCCGTCCGACCGGCACGCCCGCGCCGCGGGTGGTGTTCCGGACCGTGACGCACCTGCCGTCCGACATGGCGCTGGGCGCGGCCCGCGAGACCACCGCGCCCCCCGACGAGACGGAGGACTGACATGCGCGAGATCGCCACCGAGGACATCTACAACCACCTGACCGGCGGCCTCAACGGCGACGAGCTGACGGACCCGGCGGGTGTCGAGACGCTGGCGATCCTCGAAATGAGCTTCAAGGACGACCTGATCCACGCCGTTGTTCCCGACGTCCACCCGCGGCAGGTCCTCGGCCGCTTCCGCGTGACCGTCGAGCGGGTGGAGGACTGACGTGGGCATCTGGGACATCGGCCCGGACCTGACGGCGACGCCCCGGGGGCCGGCCCCGGAGTCCGACTTCCCCGGCGGGAGCGGAAGCACGCACACCAACGACCAGGGGTTCGACCCGGTGGAGGCCGTCAACGCGCTCGGCGCGGTGTGGTCGCCGGACTTCGACGCCTACGCCGAGGGTCGCCTCGGTGCCTCTCAGGTGCGCTGTGCGCTGTGCACGTCGGCGCCGTGCGCGTGCCCCGAGTTCGGCACCCCTGAGTACTTCGAGCTGATCGACCGGCGGCACGGCCGCCGCTGATTCGACGGGCGGCCGTCTGGCGGCCCGTGCGATCGGCGTCGGCCTGACGCCGGACGCCGTCAACTGATCGACCTGCCTGCGGCGCTGGGCCGTGGGCGACGAGAACGGGAGAGCACATGTCGAACTGGAACGGCCGGACAGCCGAGGACATCGCCGAGTCGCGGGCCACGCTGGCCCGCATCGAGGCGACCGGTTCGGGTCGGGACGCGGCGCAGTTCCGCGTGGACTCGGGCCTGGACCGGGTTGACGCCGACGACCTGTCGACGGACGTGTCGCCGACGGCGGCGCTGACCCAGGAATGGAGCTGGCGGCGATGAGCCGGCTGTTGCGCGCGATCGACCGCCTGAGCCCGCCGTCACCGGAGCTGACCGGCGCCCGGGAGGCAACCGCCGCCCTGTGGCGCAACTCGATCGAGGAGGAGGAGGCCGGCATCGACCACGAGACGGACACCTACCTGGACCTGAACGACGCCGACCATGCCGCGGAGCAGCGGGTTCCGCGGCGCCACCGGTGGCGGATTCTGCCCGGCGCGGAGGAAATGCTGCGCGCCGAGGGGAGCCTGCGATGAGGCTGCGCGACCGCTTCCGCAGCTCGGGTGACCTGGCCGCAGACTTCTGGGCCACCGACCTGGAGAACCAGACTGCCAACGAGGCGTCATGGGCGTCGGGCCTTCCGCCCGCGCTGACGCGGTCGGGGTGGCAGGCGGCGAACTCCGACCGCCGGCTGGGACAGCTGCACGACGGCCTGCGTCGGCGGGCTGGCCATCTGGCGGACGTTCCGCTGGAGCACCTGGCCGACCGGCCCGAGACCGACGGCGCCGCGACGGCCGCCGCCGCCCTGCGCGTCCTGGAGTCCGACGCCCACCTGGCGGATTCCGAGTCCCTCCAGCCCGGCGTCGAGCTGCCCGAGATCGAGCCGCTGCTCGGGCAGTGGGGGCGATGACCTTCCGCCCGATCTCCGGCCTGTTCTCGCCCGGCGAGGGCCCCGGACTGCGCCTCGACGCCAAGGACTCCTGCGCGTTCGAGGAGTCCGGCCGCTGGCGCAGCACCCGCTGCGAGTCGACCGACGTCACCTCCCGAGTGCAGATCTCGGGCGGGGACGAACTGGGGCTGTGCGCCCCGCACGCCGAGGTGTGGGCGCAGACCCCGGCCACATCCGAGGGCCTGAACGTGATCAGCCCGCTCGACCCGTCCGAGGAGGGCTGACCCGTGGCCGCCCAGTCCACCGCCCGCGCCAAGTCCCGTACCCGACCTCTCGCCAGCACGACGATGGCCGAGCGGTACTGGGCGGCCAACCTCGATCACCTCCGTGCGTCCCAGCGTGTCTGGGCGACCGGACGGGAGCTGCGCGAGACCGACCGCCGTCTGGTGCGCGCGGTCGAACTCGACGAGCAGTGTGCCCGGTTGACCTGCGACTTGGCCCAGCGCTCCGGCGCGCACTGGGCCTCGACCAATCTCACGCAGCTCGTCGCCACGCTCGACGGCCCGGTCGACCCGGAGGTGGCCGAACGCATCCGGGCCGCCGCGGTACTGCGGGTGATCCTCTCGGACACGTTCATCGCGGACGCGGACGCGCTCCAGCCTGGCGGCGACCTGCCGGCGGTCGGCATCTACGCGACGAAGGTCTGACATGGCCCATCTGTGCCCGTGCGGCGGGACCTTCGAGTCCTACGGCGCCGCTCACCTCGACAACGACGGCTCGGCCCAGCAGTCCACGCGCTGTGGGCGCTGCGGCGTGGAGTCGGTCGACTACTGGGGCTGGCAGGACGCCGTGCTCGGCGACGTCATCCCCGCGAACGTCGTCAATGAGTCGCTGCACCCCGGCCCGGACGGCGAGGACGTGTTCGTGGTCGCCACCGCCGGCCCGGACCCGCGGCTGCCCGCGCTGCCGACCTTCCGGGGCCTGGAGACCCGCGCACCCTACCTGCGCGCGGACGAGGGCGGCCCGTTCGAGCCGGACAGCGAGGAGGACGACCTCGCCCCGGCCAGCCACTTCTACACGCTCGGCATCCCCGCCCGGCACCACTGACCCGAAAGGAGCACGTCATGGGATACGGAAGCTTCGACCTCGACGGCAAGCCGGCCGGCTACAACGTCGCCGCGACCTGCGAGCACCCGCACGGCTGCACCGCGACCATCGACCGCGGCCTGGCGTACGCCTGCGGCGACATGCACGGCGCGGATGAGCGGTCCTGCGACCGGTATGTCTGCACCGCGCACCTGTACCCGGCGCCCGGCGGCGGGCCGTACGTGTGCGCCGCGTGCGCCGGACTGGACGAGAACACCGTCACGGCGGCCGACGAGGCGTCCCGCGAGCGGGTGTTCGCGCTCGACCGCCTGTTCGCCGACCTTCCGGTGCAGCAGGGGCGTCGGCCATGAGCGGCCAGCGCGAGACCGCTCAGGTGGTGCACTGATGCCCAGCACGCGCCGCACGATCTGGCTGCTGCCCCCGTTCGTCGCCTTCGAGGTCGAGGCCGACGAGAAGGGGTGGAAGGCCTTGCGGTCCTACGCCACGGCGATTACCTGGCTGGTCGTTGTCGAGGTCGGGCTGATCGTTGTCGGGCATGTCGCGCTCCAGTTCCCCGCCTCGCGCGCCCCGGCGGTGGCCATGGCGCTCGGCGTCGTGGCGTTCAACGTCCTCGGGGCGGCCATAGCCCTGACCAGGCCCTGGGTATCGGGTGATCACTGATGGGCCTGTTCGACTCGACCGCCGCCCGGCGCCGCCGGACCGCCCACCACGAGGCCCGGCACATCGTCGTGGCCCGCCACCTCGGCGCGACCGACCTGGAGGGCCACGTGTCCCCGGACGGTGCCAGTGGCTACTTCACCGGCGACTTCGACGGCAGTCGTGAGCAGGAAGCCGTCATTCTGCTGGCCGGCGGCGGCACGACGAGCAACCGCGCGCACGCCGACACCCTGCCCCACGGCGGCGACTCCGACCTGACGCAGGCGCGCCGCCTGCTCGCCGACTCCGACATGACCATGCGCGACGCCGAGCGGGAGGCCGCGCGGATGGTCCGCCGGCACGCGGACGAGATCTCCCGCGCCGCCCAGGACCTTCTTGGAGACACATCATGATCTACGCCGCCCTGGCCGCCGCTGCCTTCACGGTGGCGACCGACCTGTCCGTGTCCGCCGCGCTGATTCTCGCCGGGGTGGGCCTGCTGGCCTCCCCGGCCCTGCGCCGCTGGAGGCCCTGGTGACCCCCGACTGGCGCACCACCGTCGCCCGCGTGACGACGGGCGCGCTGGCCCCGTTCGTGCCCCCGGTGCTCGCCGATGGCACCGAGGAGGACGCGGACCTGCGTGAGGCCGTCAGCGCCATCGCCCGTGACGGCGATGGCCGCCTGCTGCCGGTGGTGGCCGCTTCCGCCGGGCTGGGCGCGCTGCGGTCCCGGCGCGAGCAGCTCGCCCTGGAGGCAGGACCCGAGCGCCTGGCGCTGGAAGCCGGCCCCAGTCCGCTGGAGCTTGGGGGCGGCGAAGGCTGGACGCCGGACGTGGACTCCGAGCTGGGCTGGGCCTGATGGACGCTGTCGCCGCCATCCTGGGTGCCGCTGGGGACCTGGTGCGCCTGGACCTGACGGTGGGTTCGGTCCTGCTGGCCGCCGCGCTCATCGCGGTGCCCGCCGGACACCTGGACCGCCGGGTGGAGCGCGCACGGCGCGCGGTGACGATGCGGAGCAACGGCTACACCAAGTACGCCCAGTACGTGTCCGGCCCGCAGTGGCGGGACCGGCGGCGGCGCTACCTGCGTGAGCATCCGCCGTCCGGATGCCGGCTGTGCGCGCGGGCCTGGGAGCCGCAGTGGCCCCTGCACCACAAGGACTACTTCCGGGCCGGCGGCGGCAAGGAGCTGGACCGCGATCTGATCCCGGTGTGCGAGCGCTGCCACGACTTCATCCACAGCCTCGACCACAAGCGTGGTCCGCAGCGCCGGCTGGGCTTCTCGCTGCGGCTGACCACCTGGGTGGCGATCGGCCTGTGGCTGCCGGTGCGCCTGGTGCGCCGCGGGACGAACGCGGCCGAGCCGGCGGGCGGGCGGCGATGACACCGGACTCGATCGGCCCACGAGCCCTGCGCCCGACCGGGGGTGCGGCACCGATAGCGTCGAGATGTGACCTACAGACTGACTACAGCCGCAAGGGGAGCGAGGCGATGACACCCGGCTCGATCGCCTCGGGCCCCGGGGAGCCCGCCGAGCGGCCCGGTGTCACGCCCACGGCCCGCGTGCATCGTGGGCAGTTCGTCGAGCCCGTGGACGCCTGGATCCGGGAGGGCGCCGACCAGTGGTGGCGCATCCCGTTGGTGGATGTGCCACCGCCGGCCCCCTCCGGGACAAGGAATGACCCGGAGCGGAAGAAGGCCCTCACCCGTATCCGCAATGCCTGGATGCGCGAGGTCGAGCGCCGTCGCGACGCCGGGCAGATCGCCGGCAGGTTCGTCTCGATGACCGTGATGGCCGAGGGTCAGGAGTGGTTCTACTGGGGCCCGACCGCACCAGGAGATCCTGAGGAGTAGCGCCACACACGCCCATTGGGTGCGCCTGACGGAGTGTGGCGAGATAGGTCGTTAACCTCGCTGGCCCTGCCACCCGGCTGGCGCTGTAGCCGGAGACCACCAGGGCGGCACGGCGGGCGCGGGTGCGGCCGTAGCCGGCGACGCGGGAGGTCTCGGCGCGGAGCGGACGGCTGCACCCCTTGCAGTGGATGATCTCCTGGGTGATCGCGCGGTCTCCACCCCCTGCGAGCTGCGCCGACCCCTAAATGTAAATGAATATGTGAAGTTAAGTCAAATTATGATGTGAAAATTTATCACGTCAGTATGTTAAGATCAGGTCATGGCAGGGGACGGGAACGAGTTGGCCACGCTGGTGGCGGCGGTCGACGCCGCGCGCGAGCGCGAGAAGCAGGTGCGCGACGCCGCGCACCTGGACTACTGCCGCGCGATCCGGGCCCTTGTCCGCTACGAGGAGCAGGCTCACGGCAAGCACGGCGCGCAGTCCCGCGTCGGCCGCCACCTCGGTATGAGCGCGCAGAACGTGTCCGTGATGCTGGGGCAGCTGGCGAAGGCCGAGGCCAGCGACGCACGCACGGGTGCCCAGGCAGCCCCCTCCCCGTGAGCCTCCGGCCCGACTGCGGCCCGCACTGCGAGACCGCCCCGGGCGTCCTGGGTCGGCACCACCGGTGCCCCGAGTGCCATCCGGGCCTTCCCCGTGTGCCCGAGTGGCAGGTGACCGCCGCGCCCTCGTCCAGCGTCGGCTCCGGCGTTGGGCGGGTGCTGCTGCTCTCAGTGGCCGTGCTCGTCGGGCTGGGTTGCCTGCTCGCGGCCACGCTGGCCGTCTTCGGCGTGATAGAGATCAGCTCGACCGCGTTCGTCCAGGCGTGCCTGGGCCTCGTCCTCGTCGCGCTCGGCCTGGGCGCGTATGCCCTGCGCCGCCCGTAGCCCTACGCCACCGCCAGCCAGTAGAACGTCCGGACCCCGGCGGTCACGATCGCCCCGTCCCGGCGCTGCACCACGAAGTCGAACCCCGTCCCCGTAGGCGCCTCGACCGCGAACGTCGGGGCGACCAGGTCCAGCAGCGGCCCGGACACGAACACCGCGGCCGGCGCCGTGGGGAACGCGGACGGGAACGTCACCGAGACCGCCAGGTCGGCGACGCTGCCCGAGAACGTGCCCGTCACGCTGTCCCGCTGCCCGCTCAGTGCCGGCACTGCCGGGTCGAGCGGCCGGTACTTCGCGGGCGTGCCGACCTACGCCTCGTCGCACGTCGGCGTCGATCCGGGCGGGGTCGTGCGGTACGCCCCGGACGAGCGCGGCTGTTACGGCGCGGAGCGCAACTCCAACCGGCGCGGCTGGCACATCGAGCACGCGGGCTACGCGCGGTTCGCCGCGGAGTGGAGCAGCCCGGAGGGGTTGGCGATGATCGAGCACGCCGCCGAGGCCGCCGAGGCCGCCGCGTACGCGGTCCGCCGCTACGGCATCCCGGTGCGGATGCTGTCCGACCGCGAGGTGGCCGCGTTCACCCCAGGGTTCGCGCACCACGCGCAGATCGCCCGCGCGTTCAAGGTGCCCGGCGGCCACACCGACCCCGGGCTCAACTACCCGGCCGGCGAGCTGCTGGCCCGGGTGAACGCGATCCTCGGCCGCGCTCCGCGCACCCCGCTGCCCGACCCGAACCGTGCGGACAACAGATTCCGCGGCTTCCCGCTGCTGCGCCCCGGCGCCCGGGACGACGCCGCCCGGGTGGCTGCCGCGCGAGCGGGCACGGCCACCGTGCTGGACCCGGCGGTGCCCGTGCTCACCCTCCAGGTGGCCCTCAACCGGTCCATGGACGCCAAGCTGGGCGGTGACGGGGTGTACGGGGACTTCACCGAGGCTGCGGTGCGCCAGTTCCAGTCCTGGTGGCGCAGCAACGGGCTGGACCTCGGGGTGGATGGCATCTGCGGCCCGGCGACCTGGTCCCAGCTCGACGTGGTGGCGGACCTTCAGGGGCGGTAGGCGGTCGCTCGCCCTAGAACAAGGCTCTCCGTATGCGCGACCACACGTCCTCGCGGCGCCGGTTACGCGCTGATATTCGCGGGCTGGGATCGGGCGCGTGCTCAGCCGGCCTGCGGTGTAGCGGATGCTGATAGAGCGAGTGGTCGCTGCCCGGCAGTGATGTGTTCATCGCCTGCCGCGTAACGTCCAGGCCGCACTCGGTCGCTTCGCCGATAGCCGCAGCGAGCGCGTCGGGGGTCGACATGACGGTGAACCATGGTGGGCTGAGCCAGATTTCCGGACCCTGCGCCTCGGCGTCCCGCCCGGACCCATTTCTGGTGAGCTGGGCGTAGAAGGAATCCGAGGCTGGATCCCAGCCCCAGACGCTCTGATGATCCCAACCGACCAGCTCAAGGTTGTACTGCGGATACGACACCATGCGGCGCACCTCGCGGACATTCGGACCAGGGGGCGCCTGCGACCCTAGCCAGGTCTGCCAAATGCTGATGGACTGTGGCAACAAGTGGCCGCGCCGGGCTACGCGACACTTGCCCATAGCCGCGCGTACTCCGCCGAGGCGGCCGGGTTGCGCTTCGAGGTCAGCGACGATCCCACGTTGGCCGGGTCGTCCTCGCTGAAGCACATCTCGCCGACGAACTCCAGGTCCGGCCGGACGGCGCACTGCTCGAAGAAGGTGCGCATGCCCCGGATGAAGAACGCGCTGTCGCCGCCGCCCTTGTCGCCGGCCGCGCTCGGGGCGTTCTTGACGCCCCACTCCTGGAGCATGAACCCCTTGCGGTGCTCGGCTGCCACGTTCGCCCACCAGCGCGCGCCGCCGGCCTTGTCCAGCTCGCGCTGGAGCTCGGCGTCGGTCCGGGCGACCGCGTAGTGGTCATAGGCGTCCACGCCGATGATGTCCACCACGTCGTCGCCCGGGTAGGCATCCAGCGGGTTGTGACTCGGTGGGTTCTGGCTGTACCCCTTGTTCGCGATCAGGGCGAAGCGCGCCCGGCTGCCGGTCTCGCGGACGAGGATGCGCACCCGCCGCCAGGCCTCCCGGAACTTCCGCGCGTCGGCCGCGGAGTGGTGGAACCAGTCCCCGTTGTACTCCCAGGCCAGCGGCACGATCATCGGCGCAAAGCCGGCAGCCTCCCGCGCCACCATCGCCGCACCCATCGCCTTGATGTCGGTGTCGTAACGGCCGGAGAGGACCTCGTCGGCGGTCACCGCGTTCTTCGCGGAGGTGACGTTCTGCCGTTCGGGGCCGAATGCCTGCGCCAGGACGAGGACGAGCTGCCTGTCCGTGAATGTGGTGGTGTTGATCAGGTGTCCCGAGCGCCACATTGTGGCGGCGTCCTTCTTGCGCTCGGAGTAGACCAGCCACAGCCCCGGCCGGAACCCGAAGCGCCGCGCCCACTCGTCCGGCCCGGCCTGGGTGTAGTTGTTGCCGCCCAGGTAGGCGCCGGACAGCCACGTCCCGGCGGGCTCGGACGGGACCGAGGGCCCGCCCTCCACCGCGGCCAGCCGCTTCTCGACGTCGGCCACGCGGTCCGTCAGGGCCTGGTGGTCCGTCAGCGTCGGTACGTTCACGCCGGTCATGTCGCTCCCGTCGCCACAGGTGCTCCCTACCCACCACCCATACCTCTCCGGAATCTCACGTGCACGTTCTGTAGTGTTCGGGGTGGTGGTGCTGGGGGTCGGCGGCCGGAGGGCGGGTAGGTGGCTCGCCCTCCGGCCGCTGCGCCGGGGCCCGTGGGTCTGACGGCTGGTTCTGTCGGTGCCAGGTGGGACGTTGGCGGGATGCTTGCGGTCGCCCTCCCGACTGGCAGCACGAGCCGACCGACGACGAGACCCCCGAGCCACGGCGGCCGGGGGTCTCGTCGTCGGCAGCTACGAGCGGTGGGCTCTCGCGACTCTGTCGAGTTCGCGCTTGGCGATGTGCCATCCGGTCCCGTAGCACCAGATCGCCCTCAGCTCCTCGTCGGCGATCCAGTCGAGAACGGTGCGCGGTGTGACGCCCGCTCGCTTGGCCGCCGCATAAAGCCGCAGCTCATCCTCCATCTCAACCCCCCGGAATCGATGTGTATCTCTGCGTGGTAACGGAGCATCCGCGCAGGTCGGGACCCCGTCGAGGGGTAGATGCTGGTTGTTGTCCGAACGTTGCCGCCCGTCAAGTGACAGTGACTCGGGCAGGCCTTCCGGAATGGTCCGTATGGGTCAGGTGGAAGGTGGCCAGATCGGACCCATCGCGTCCCCCCGGTAGCGCGGAACCACGTGGATGTGTAGGTGGGCGACAGTCTGCGTGGCGGCTTCGCCAGTGGACTGAATGATGTTGATGCCATCCGGTCGCAGCTCTTGGCGTAGACGACCAGCGACAATGTGGGTGACCACCATCAGCCCCTGCCAGATCGACCGGTCGACATCCCAGATGGTCTCGACATGCCTGAGGGGAACCACCAGGGTGTGACCCCGAGTCGCGGGACTCAACGGAGCGAAAGCCACGGCGCCCGGGTAGCGGGTCAGATTCGTGGCCCGCGTGCGACCGGCGCCAATCTGGCAGAACGCGCAGGGGTCAGATGTCACGATGCTCCTCTTCGGCGAGATGAACGCGGAGCCTCTGCCCGGTCCGGGCGGCTACGACGATCCGGTGATGACCGTCCCAGACTCGCCCATCGGAACCGACCAGGATCGGGACCTGCATATAGTCCTCGGAGACCCAGTTGAGCCGCTCGCGGTCGCGCAGAGCGAGATCGACGATCTCGTTGACCCAGGTCCGCGGCGGGTTGTGGCTGCCAGGCCGCCAGCGGGCCATGACTTCGTCGGCGGCGAGGGTCGGGACGGGCCTGCGGCGGAACCGAAGCCCTGCCATGCCGTCGTCGACTTCCCACCAGAACAACGCGCCAGGACGGCACAGCGGCCGGTCCTCGGGCTTGATGTCCGTCAGCCACAGCTCGACGGTGGCGCGGTCTCCGTCGCCCTTGACCACCTCGGCGGTGAATGCCTCGGAGCCAACTTCCTGGACGACGCCCTCCCACATCTCCGAACCGGTCACCGCGTTACGCTCCCGGTGGAGGCATCGCCGAGACGAACCCCTGGCAACGCTTGACCGGACGCGCCAGTGATCTGCCGGGCTCCACCTCCACCAGTGCAGACTCCGCCTCACACCGCAGCACCTCGAACTCCTCCGGGTGCGCGTCCCGCAGCCTGCGCAGCGCGATGGCGTATGCCTGCTCGGGGATGCTCTCGCGGTGACGGCGATGACGCTCCTGCCGGCGGCAGTGGGCCTCCTCACCCTGCCGCCGGTTGCGATCGGCGACGAGCGCCCTGGCCTCGCGTCGCAGTGCCTTGGTGCCCTCCAGTGCTCGTAACGAGGTGGCGCGAATGCCCTTCAGGCGGTACATCTCCGTGTGATTCTGTGCCAGCCTGGCGACTCCGATCCTCTCTTTCGTCTGGATGATCGTCAGCTCGATGTCGGCGTACATCCGGCCAATCGTGTCGAGCCAGCGATCCAGGACGTCGTCGTCGCGCAGGCCGTCGTGGAGCGGATGAGGCGCAGCGCCCGCCCCGCGACCGCGGCGGTCCGCCTGGACGAGGTCGTAGAACGCGGCCTCGTCCAGACCCAGGAGCTGGCCGACCAGATCAGACACGACCGGCCTCCCTCGCCGGAGAACCGGCGGCGCCGCGGGTGGACTTCTCGGAAAGCCAGGTGGCCAGCAGCGCGCCGGCCCACAGGCACCCAACGTGCAGCGCCTGGTCGGCCCGGTTCACGCCCGGCCGCCACGGTGCTCCGTCCGGGTCGGTCTTGATCGTCATTGCCGCCCAGCCGGGGCTTCCGGTCGCCGCCATGATCCGCTCCGGCAGCCAGCCCCGGTCGATCAGCGCGTGGCTGCCCGCGGACAGGGCGAGCCCGGCCAGCAGCCCACGGCCCGAGACCGGAGCCCGGGTGACCCGGACCGTGGTCGCGACGGTGACCGCCACGGCAGCGTGGTAGCTCGCCACGTGCCGGAGGTTCGCCGCCCACCCCGAGCTGCCCGGCTTCTGCTTGCCGCCGGCCTGATCGTCGGTCTGGATGACATGGTCGCCGAACTGGTGGCCGATGTAGGCGGCAACGAACAGGGGTGCGAAGGCGGACGTGCGGTCAGGCACCACTCCCACCTCCCGCGGGCTGGTCCCCGTCGGTGTCGTCGTCGCCGCCGAGTAGGGATCCGAAGGCCCGGTCGAGGGCCGAGAACAGGTCGCCGCCCACCCTGTCGAGGCGGCCACGGGAGCGCCCGTAGCCGGAGACGGTGTTGTCGGAGGTGATGTCGAAGGGCGAGGAGTCGGTCATGGTCGTTCCTTTCGATGGGTGACTGCGAAAGCTGGCTGCTGATCGGCGGGTGAGTTGCCACCTCGCCTCTTGGTCAGGTGGCCGCCGGGGACCACGGGATCAGGCGGCGGGCCATCTCGGCGGGCCGTCGATGGCGAAGGCGATGGACCGCGCGACGTCGTTCACGTGCTCGCGGTAGCGGTAGCGGTCAGGTCAGCCCTGCGTGGTGGTCTCGGGGTAGAAGCGGGCGACCGCCTCCGGGTAGGTCAGCCCGCCCTCACGCACCGCGGCGGCGAAGTCCGCGGCGTGCTGGTCCGCGGCCTGGTCCTCCGGAGAGACGGGGAAGTCCCGGACGGCGCGCGCGGTGTGGTAGCTCGCCCACCAGGTGGGGTCGGTCGAGCCGCCCTCGAACAGGGGTCGGTCGCGCTGGATCTCGTATTCCCAGGAGCCGCCGCGCCGCTCGGCCCCGAGCAGGGTGGCCGTGCCGCGCATGGCCTCGGGATACTGCTGGGCCCGCCAGTGGTAGACGCGGGAGCCGGGCGGCAACGGGTGGTCAGTCACCGTCGGACCCCTCGGCGAGCAGCGCGTCGATCTGCGCGTCGACGAAGTCCTGGGTGGCCTGCACCGACTCCGAGCGGCTCCGGGCGATCATTACGTCCGGCTCGGCGAGAAGGCGGTCCAGCATCGGCGCCGGGTCCGCACCCAGCGGCGTGGCCTGAAGGGCCGCCCAGGCGAGGTCCTCCTCGAAGTCGGTCATGCCGCCGGGGCTGATCTGGTTCTCGTTGAACTCGTCCAGTGCGCGCCGGTAGTCGCTCTCCGCCGCGAGGTCGCCCAGCCAGCCCATCGGCGAGAAGCCGGGCGCGCTCGGGTCGCTGATCTGGGTCATGAGATCTCCTCGGTGCCGTCGTGCGTGGTGGTCCAGCCGAGCGAGGCCGCAGCCTCGTCGAGGGCGCCGATCAACTCGCGGCGGAAGCGGGGCCAGTTGGTGGCGTCGAGGATGGCCGGCTCCGTCGAGGGCCTGACGGTCACCCTCGACGGAGAGATCGACAGCGTCGGCTCGCCGCCGGCCTGGATGGAGATGGCGTCCTCGTGGGTGTGGATCTCGACGGCGCCGCAGAGCGGGAAGACCTGCCGCCCCGGGAACTTCCCGGTCATCGCGTGCCTCCAGCGGCCACCAGTGCGGCGCGGTAGGCGGGCGAGGTCTGGCGCACGACCCCACGGCGCCGGTCTTCCTCGACCAGCGCGCCGAAGTACAGCCGCTCCACCTCGTCCATGCCGAGCAGGTCCACCGCGAAGTCCCAGTACCGGGCCACGGTGGCCGCGTGCCGGCAGGCCAGCTCCGGCGCCAGCCCTACCAAGCGCGGGTGCTCCAGGTAGCGAGCCGGGTAGTTCTCCCGGGCGTAGCCGGTGCCCTCCCAGCGCCGCTTCCAGACGTGCAGCAGGGCGGCACCCTTGTCCAGGTCGGACAGCTCGTCCCACGAGGGCAGGTCGCTCACCCGCCGCGGGGCGAACAGGGCGTTGAGGCGCTCCCGCTCGCCCTTGGTCAGGTGAGCGTCGAGGCGGTTGGGCCAGGTCAGGCACAGCGCGCCCACGTGGTCACGTGACACGAGACCCGCGCGGTTCCCGCTCTCGTCGGTCACGGTGGCCAGCACCTCGCGGGTGGTGCCGGTCAGCTTCTTGACCGGGGTCACGGGGGCCGGCGTCAGCAGCAGCGTGCGGCCCCGGTCCAGCGTGAAGGTCATCGGTTCGGTCATCGGCGTGTCCTCTCAGCGTGGTCGCGGGTCAGCCAGTCGTCGCCGTTGTGTCGGCGGTAGAGCGGGGTGTGGTTGGCCTCATGGACGGCCAGCAGCGTCGCGATGGGCACCGCGTCCAGCGCCTCGCTGTCCGGCAGGGGCACGCCGGAGCCGGTCAGCAGGTTCGGGTGGGCGCTGGCTAGGTGCTTGATCAGCGCCTCGCGGTCGTCATCGGCGCTCACGGCCGCCCGCCCTGAATCCGCCCCAGGACGTCCAGGTGCGCCCGTATGGCCTCGTCGCCGGTGGAGCGCCGCTCGATGGCCACCTCGTCCGAGCCGAGCAGGGCCGCGGTCTCGAAGATCAGCGGCGGCAGGCCGTCCTCGACGTCCTGCGCCGAGCGCATGTCGTCGGGGATGAACATCGTGGAGACCTTGACGGGGCCGGCGTCGGTGGTGACCGTGTCGTGGGCGAACCGGCGCGCGTCGGAGTCGGCCATGAGGGCCTCGCCCGTCGCGTCGCTGATCGGGTTTCCCTTTACGCCGAAGAAGGCCACCCTCACCACCCCCGCTCGCGGAAGCGAAGGAGCTGGACACGCAGCGCCTGCTCGGCGTTGTCGGCCGCGGAGTCGGAGACCACCTGCGGCCGGAAAGCTGGCTCGCCCTGCGCGTAGTGGCCGGTGATCTCGTATTGGTGCCCGGAGCCGTAGGCGTCCGGCTGGCGCTCGGCGCGCAGGGTCACGTGGCGCGGCACGGCGAGCAGGTGGACGCGGGTGGCGGTGTCGGTTGCGGCGAGCGGTTCCGCCGGGTCGGTCGGTGCGGTCTGGTTCATGCGGTACCTCTCGGTGGCGGGTGATTGGCGGGGGTGTAGCGAGAGGGGGCGAGAGGCCCTCGGGCATGCGAAAGCCCGGGGGTACCTCAGCCCCCGGCGGGCCAGCCCGTGGCGCGGTACTCCGTCACCTCGGCGTCCACCTCGGTCTGCCGGAGATGTTCATCCAGCAGCTCGCTGCCGTCCGGGTGCGTCTCCCACCACGCGGCGAACATGCCCGCATGCTGGCCGAGCAGGTGATCCAGCCCGGCAGCGTCGAGCCCGGCTAGGGCGGCGTCGCGGAACCGCGGCCGGTCGACCTCCAGGGCATCGGGCAGGCCAACCTGGTCGGCGCGCTCCTCCAGGGCCAGTAGCTCCATCTGGTCGTGGTGGGACAGGACTCCCGCCGCGTCGGCGGTGAGGGTCCACGTGGACTCGCCGAACCGCCCGTGCAGTACCGGGGCGCTCGGCAGGGTGCGGTCGAGGTCAGTCACGGCTTCCCTCCGGGTTGGTCGCGGCGGCGTGCTCCGCCGCGGTGCGGTGGCCGGTGACTCCGTCGTAGGGCAGGGGTACCGGCGGGGCCGTCGGGTTGGTGGGGTGCTCGACGCTCACGGACTTCTTGTTGACCCGCACCACCCGCAGCCAGCGGGAGCCACCGCACTGGAGGACGTCCCCCTTGGCGAAGTCCGCGGGGCGCCAGACCTTCGCGCCGGCAGCCTCGGCGGCGGCGACCTGAGCCCGCCAGTAGGCGATCCGCTGCTCCAGGTGGGAGATTCTGAGGTCCAGCCTGGTGGGCTCGGCGGAGGTGACACCGTTCGCTGCCCGTCGGTCCGCGATACGCCGGTCGGCCCGAAGCTCGGCCTCCATCCGGTCGATGCGGCGCAGCGTGACGTAGACGTTCTCCCGGTAGCGCTGGGCGTTCTCGGCGGACTCGGCCCGCCCGGCCCAGTGGGTGGCCTTGCGGCCCTCCGCGAAGGACTTCCTCAGACCGCTGTCGATGCGCTCAAGGGCCTTCTCGTGCTTCTTCTGGGAGTGGTGGCCGTAGAGCACGGGCTGGCCGAACGGGATGTGCCGCTGGATCTCGCGGGCGCCAGCCTCGGCGGCCTCGGACCGGCCGGCGGCGTTCTCCGAGTACCCGGTGAACCGCTCCGCGCGGGCGGCGGCACGGCCGGCGCGCTCGGCCTCCACCACGGCGGTGGAGCGCGGGGTGTCGTCCACCTCGACGGCGACCTTGAAGTCGGCGGCGCGCAGCGCCTCGGCGGCGGCCTGGATCTTCCATGAGGACATCCGGTCCCGCGATCCCTGGACGCGCCAGGCGCCATACCGGTACGTGAAGCCGTTGGCCTTGAGAATGTCCCCGGCGCCGTCGCCCTTGCTGGTGCCCTCGGCGACGGTGCCCTCGGCATGACTGTGCGAGATCTCGATCATGCGGTGGCCCTCCGCGCCGCCGGACGGTGGTCGGTGATGCGCTCGTAGAGCAAGGTCAGTGGGGCCCGCTCCGGGTCGGCGGGGTGCTGGATGCTGAAGGTGCGGGCGTCCGCCCGGACCACGCGGTGCCAGCGGGAGCCGCCGGTCTGCACGTGGTCGTCGCGGGCGATGTCGTCCGGGCCCCAGACCCGCACCCCGGCGGCGGTGTCCTCGTCTACCTGCTCGCGGGCCTGGGTGAGCTGTGTCTGGACCCGCGTGAGCCGCATGGTCACGTGCTCGCGCATCGGGTGTCCCTCGGAGTAGCGGTCGAGGTCGGCCGTCAGTTCGGTGCGCAGCTTCTCCAGCCGCTGGACGCGGCCCAGGTGCCCGGTGGCGAACCGGCGCTCCATCCGGGCGTCAGTGGAGGGCAGGGTGGGTTCCTGCTGCCGCGGCCGCGCCCTCACAGGGCGCTCCCGTCGAGCACGCGCAGCGTGACCTCGGAGCACAGCAGTCCGGTGTCGGCCAGGTCGTCGAGGACAGGAACGGTGTGCCTCATGCGGCACCACCCGCCGGGCGGAACAGCTCGCAGAGGGTGTGCCGGGTACTGCCACACGGCACGGCGGCGAGGAACACGTCGGAGGTGACCTCGACGCTCCAACCGTCCACGCCCACAACGCGGACGGTTGCGGGCTCGCTGTCGGCGCCGCAGTCGAGGAGGAGTTCCTGTCCGGCGGTCAGGGTCGGCAGGTCGTCGCGGGTGAGGCGGTTCACGCGAACACCACCTCGACGGGCTCGATGGCCTCGCGCCCACCCACGGCGCGGCAGGCGGGGCAGTAGTCGGAGCAGTCACGGCCGGGGGTGCCGAAGCCGTTGCGGCCCTCGGACAGGTCGTGGCTGGCGGCGGCGAGCCGGGCGAGCCGGTCCCGCAGCTCGGCGTAGGGGATGCGGTCCACTGCGTCGCGGTGGAGGGCGAGGCGGTCAGGCACGGCGGTCAGGCCTCCAGGGGAAGCCGGGTGGCCCCGGCGGCGGTGAGGGCCAGCACCCACTCGGCGTCGGCGGTGGACAGCACGACCGGAGCGCGGTAGGTGACGGTGCGCGGGCGGGCGGCCGGGCTGAGCCGGCGCATCCGCCGGGCCCGGCGGCGCGGGCGCATCGGCTCCTGTGCGGGGGAGTCCTCGGTGAACATGGCGGTGGGTCCTCTCCGGTCTCAGGCGGCGGCGGGGGCGGCGAACGGGGCGGTGAGCTGGGCGTGCAGTGCGTCGATGGCGTCGAGCGCCTCGGCGCGGCGGTCCTCGGAGGGCACCCGGTCGGTCTCGCCGCGGGCGGCGTCGAGCAGCTCGATCAGGTCGGTGGCGGCGGGCCAGCGGATCCCGTCGACGTCGCGGGCGTAGCCGCGCAGCGCGTCGAGGCCGTCGAGGACGTCGTCGAGGAGGCGGCCGTCGGTCTCGGGCCCCCACCCGGTTGGCTCGTACCGCTCGTCCCAGTGATCGCAGGGCATCGCACCCTCCCCGTTTCTCTCGTTACACACCGCTGTACCGGAGTGCTACCGCACTGTATGTCAGTGTAACGCGAGAAGTCGAGAGACAGCAGGGCGGGAACGCAAAGGAGGGCGGAGCCCGATGTCGGGCCCCGCCCTCCTGGCGGGTTCGATGTGACAGCACTGTCACTGACGTGTGGGTGCGATCCGCCCCCGCCCACTATCTCGGCGACGCGCGCAGGGGCGCTTAGTCAGTCACGCACGGGGGTCGGGCGTCCGGGTTCACCCAGGACAGTGCCTCGGCCAGCAGTTCGCGCCGCACCGCGGTGCGGCGGGCCGAGGCTCTCATCTGGGTACTCGGCATGGCGGACGAGCACGCTGCCAGCCGGGCCGAGGGTCAGGGGTGCGAGGTAGGGGGAGGGGGCCAGTCCCCCTGCTGGCGCTCCCAGTCGTCCAGCATTCGCTGCAACACGGCAGCCAGCTGGCCGCGCTGCTCATCCGTCATCCGTGGCGCGCTAGCCTGCGCCCGGCCCGAGACCAGGAACCACTCCTCCACGGTCATCGGTGGCGGGGTGCGTTCGAACTCGATCACCACGCGCCTGCCATGCTCCACCGGCACCGGGGGCTCGCCCTCCAGTGCCACCCGCTCCGCGGAGTGCGGCAGCCAGTCCATCGCCGCGTCCACGTCCAGCAGGGCCTGCACGGTGGCCGGAGGCAGCGAGCCCCGGTCCAGTGCAGCGAACAGGTCTGCGGGGCTGGGTAGTCCGGGCAGCACACCCTCGGCCAGCGTCGCCCACATGCCCGAGGGGACCTCGGCCGCGGGGTCCTTGCCCCGGTCTGCGCACCGGGTCTCGATCGCGCGGCGCAGCCGGGCCGGCAGTTCCTCCAGCGGCGTCGGGGCCTGACCCTCGAGTGCCACCCTGCGCGCGGAGTCCGGCGTCCACTCCATGCGCTCGGCCCATTTCTTGAGCCGGGACACCAGTGCGGGGCGGCCGTCGCGCAGGTCGTACCGGGTCGAACTGGTGCCCTTGGCTCCCGCGAGCCAGCCACGCTCCAGGCGCCGCCGCTCCACCGCGTCGTACAGCGCCCGCGACTGGTCCGGGGTCGTGACCGCACGCCCGCGCCCGTCCACCGGTGCCACGCCGTCCGGCCCGTCCTGTCCCATCGCCATATACACATCATCCCATCTGAGTCCAGGCGGAGACGGTGCCAGCCTCGGGTGTAAAGCGAGGAGTCGAGAAGCCGGGCCCACTTTCTCTCGACTCCTCTTGTCACACTGACATAAGATGCCGTTGAGTGCCGTCTCGGAGGGGTAGGAGGGGAGATGTAGTGATCGATTCGATGTCCACGGCCGAGGTCGAGTCAGGGGTGCCGCCGGGGCTGGAGGCCCTGTTCGCCCGGCTCGACGCGCTACCGAAGGACGAGTTCCTGACCACGCCCGAGGTGGCCGAACTGTTCCGGGTGAAGGAGCGCACCGTCGGCACCTGGGCGCGCACCGGCCGCCTGGCCGGCGTGATGATCAGCCGCTCCGGCGGCTGGCGGTTCAGCCCGGCGGACCTGAAGGCTTTCGCTCGGCGCAAGTACACCGCGGCGCAGCCCGTCCCCGCATGACAGCGGCCGGGCGCGGGAGGTGACCAACCCATAACCCCGCAACCCGGCCGAGACGTCTCACCGAGAGGAAAGACCTTGACGCAGCATTACACGGTCGCGCTCGGTCGCGAGCGCGTCGTCCGCGAGACCGAGTACGCCGCCTGGGCGGGCCGGGCCGACAGCCCCGAGCACGCGCAGGAACTGGCCGGGCATGCCACCCTCGCCTGGGCGCCGGGTGGCCGCGAGGTCCACGAGGTGCCGGCCGACATCATCCCGCTGCATCGCGGGGGTGGCAGCCGTGGCTGACTCCTCGGTCCGCGCCGGCCGCCTCGTCGGGCTGCTGGGGCAGCGCCACCCGGACCGGGCCGCCGACCTGGACCCGCGGGGTATCCGCGCCGGCACCCCCACCGACCCGGTGGGGCAGGTCTACGGCGCTGCCGACGAGGACGACTACCGCTGCGCGCTGCGCGACCTGGGCATCCACGCGGACCCGGGCGTCTACGGGCTGGCGGCCCGCTACCCCACCGACAGTCCGGACGCCCTCGATGACGCCCTCGCCGGCGCCGTGGCGGACTACCTGGCCCGGGACTACCTGGAGGACCTGTGACCGAACTGGTCGGTGGGGAGCGCCCCCGCCTGCGCCTGTCCGACATCGAGCGCCGGCTGGTGGCCGGGGCCGCCACTGTCGACGACGTCATCGACCTGATCGCCGAGGTACGGCGGCTGCGCGGCGTCGAGGACCTGGTGGCCGGGATGCTGTTCGACTCCGTGGTCACCTACCAGGGGTCCACCACCTCGCCGCTGGACCTGCTGGAGAGGTACAACCCGCACCTGCGCGGCCGGCTGCGCGAGCTGCGCCAGGCCGCGGCCACCCTCGCCGCGGTCGAGGGGACGGTCGCGCGAGACCGCGCCGAGGCGGGGACCTTCGCCGCGCATGCCGAGGCCGCGCTGACCCTGGCGCGGGCCGGGCGCGGGACGGCGACGTCCCGACGCCGGTGCTGGCCCCGGCGGGCGGTCGGGCGATGACCGCGCCCCGCCCCGTGACGGCCGAGGACATGCCGGCCTGGCTGTCCCGGATCGCCGTGGTCGACACCGAGACCACCGGCACGGACGTGGAGAACGACCGGATCGTGCAGGGCGCGTGGGTGGAGCTGGGACCGAAGGGCCCGGTCAACACCTACACCTGCCTGATCAACCCCGGCGTCGAGATCCCGCAGGGCGCGATCGACGTCCACGGGATCACCAACGAGCGCGCCCGCGCCGAGGGTGTGGCGCCGGCCGGCGCCGTGCTCCAGCTCGCCGAGAACATCGAGGGCTTCCGGGACCAGGGCGGGGCGATCGTGGCGTTCAACGCCGTCTTCGACCTGCCGCTGATCGACCGGGAGTTGCGCCGCCACCACGGCCGTGGGCTGGAACTCACTGGCGTCCGGGTGGTCGACCCGATGGTGCTGGACCGGGCCTGCGACATCCACCGCAACCACGTCAAGGGCGGCAAGCGGCGCCTGGGCGAGTTGGCCCGGCACTACGACGCGAAGCAGGACGGGGCGCATGACGCCCTCGCGGACTGCATGACCACCGCCCGGGTGCTGTGGCGCATCCTCCAGCGCTACCGGCACCTGCGCGAGATGACCCTGGACCAGCTCGTGGCCTTCCAGACGCAGGCCGCTATCGCCTGGGCGATCAACACGGAGCAGTACCTGCGGCGCGGGGACCGACCCGACGCCGTGGTGGACGGCTCGTGGCCCTACTTCCCACCACCGAAGGACGCAGCATGACCGCCCCCGCCGCCAGCATCTCGCCCGTCGAGCACATCAGGCTGGTCAACGCCCGCCACGACCTCGTCACCGCGGCCGACGCCTACACCCGGGCGCTGCGCCCGGAGGACCCCGCCCCGATCAACGACGCCGCCGACAGGCTGGCTACCGCCGCCCGGCGCCTGGTGGACCTGACCGACCAGGCGCCCGAGCGACTCAAGCCCGAAGGGTGGCCGCAGTGAACGCCGCGCGGTTCGGCCGGGGGGTCCGCGCCCGGCTCGCCGAGCGCAGCGCCAGGCGGCTGGAGACCATCGCCCTGCACGAAGCCGGGCACGTGGTGGCCGCGCGGATGCTCGGCGCCACCGACGTCACCGCCTCCGTGGACCGGGCCCGGGGTGGCTTCTCGTTCACGGTCACCTCCCCGTTCGACGAGGCCGTGGTGCTGCTGGCCGGCAGGGAGGCCGAGGTGGCACTGACCGGCGTCGATGCCGGCGGCTCCAGCTACGACCTCCGTCAGGCCCGGCGGGCACTGGGCTACCGGATCGTCCCGCTCGCCAGCGCGCGGTCCACCGCGGCCGAGCTGGTGCACGGCGCCCGGCTGGACATCGAGACCGAGGCTGCGCGCCTGCTGGACGCCGCGTACCTGGGACGGCGGTCCGCATGACCACCGCCACCCGTCCCCGGCCCGGCCGCTCCCGCGCGGGCGCTGACACCAGCAATCCGCTGCGCCCGAAGGCGCTCGGCTACTACCGGGACATCCGCATCCTCATGGGCAAGATCCAGTGGGGCGAGGACACCGCGCGCCCCGCCGTGGTCCGCGCCCGGATCTCCGCAGCCCCGAACGCCCCCGGCGTATCGGAGTCCGGGGTGGTCGAACTGAAGGACGGCATCTGGACCTGCACCCGCTGCCCGGGTGAAGACGCCTGCCCCTGCCGGCTATCCGTCCAGATGGTCACCGGGTGGTCCCACCTCGGCGGGGGGTCGGCCTGATGCGCCCCGGAGGCCGCTACGACCGCGTGTCCTACCGGGACTCCCGGCCCGGCCGGCACGCGACGCGGGCCGCGGCGCTGGCGGACGCCGTGGCTGAGGCCGCCGCCGAGCGCGCCTCGGAGGCCAGCCCGCCGGGCGTGCTGGACCTGTGCACCCGCCTCGGCGACGGGGGCTGCTTCGGGCGCGACCCGGACTTCCTGGACACGTGCGCTGCCGACGCGGCGGCGCAGTACGCGAACGCTTCGAGCGGAGAAACGCCATGACCAGTAGCGATCTCGCCGTCGCCGCCGTCCGGTTGGCGCCGGGCACCCCGCAGGCCGGCGCCACCGGCTACGACGTCCCGAAGGACGCCCTGGACCCGCGCCGCGCCACCCGCACCGCCCGCAACGAGGTCATCCGCGCGGCGCTGCGAGTCCTTGCGGCGAAGTGGGGTGACGAGACCGATCCGCACTTCGACGCCGAACAGCAGTACGCCGACGAGCTACTCGCGCTCGCCGCCCGCCAGCTTGTCGACGCCACGGACGCCCTGCCCGCCGACCAGCGGCCTGTTGGGTGGGCTCGGGTGTTCTGCGACACCTGCGGCCAGGTCATCACCCCGACGCCGGACGACATCGACGAGCCGAAGGTCCGGTGCTGCGCGGCGTGCAGCAGTGCCTTCCGGGCCACCTACACAGACGAGCCCCCGTTCTGATGGCCACGCCAACCCGCGCGAAGCGCACCTATCCCCGGAACGGCGGCGGTCCCGAGCACCACTGGATGCTCGCCGGCTCCAGCGGTGTCCTCACCTTCTGCGTCATCGAGTGCACGGACCCGACGCTCGCCCACGCCATCGTCGACGGCACCCCCTGGATGAGCTGGGGCATCGACGCGCACATCCCAGCCAACCGCTGCGCCGACGTCCGCCCCGGCCACTCCCACGGCGACATGGACGGCGGCTGCGGCCTCCTCGACGGCGTGCCGTGCTGCATCAGGAACACCTGGTCCAGCGACGGGCGGGAGCTTCTCGGCCGCTGGATCGCCGGTGGCCGCGACGACGAGCTGATCTGGGCCGAGCTGGAGCGGCGCTGGCCCGACCTGGTCACCGCGAACGCGAAGGACGAGGTGGCCTGATGGGCGGCCGACGTAACGAGGATCGCTACTACCGGGCGTTCTGGGAGCCAGAGCTGCTGCTGCCCTCGGCCACCACGATCATCGGCAACGTCTACGGCAGCGGCGGCCTGCCGTACTGGTACGGCCTGGAGGCCGGGCGGTACGCGGTCGCCCGGCACGACGAGATCGCCGAGCTGATCGCCCGCGGGGACGAGGCCCGAGCCATCGCGCTGATTGCCGGGGCGGCGGAGCGCATCAAGAACGAGTCCGCCAACCTGGGCAAGTTGTTCCACCGGGTGGCCGACGCGAAGATCCGCAACCGGGACCTTCCCCTCACCGAGGAGGAGGAAGAGGCCGTCGCCCCGTTCGAGGCGACGATGGACCGCTTCATCGACGAGATGCAGCCGACCTACCGCTGGACGGAGACCACCCTGTACAACCGCCGGCTGCTCTACGCCGGCACAGGGGACTGCTGCCTGGAGTTCGGGGTGCCCCTGCCAGTGGTGGTGCGCCGCAGGCTGGCGGGCACCTTCCCGCCCGGCGCCCTGCTGATCGGGGACTACAAGAGCGGCAACACCGTCCGCGACGAGGCCGGGGTGCAGGTGACGGCCTACGGCTCCTGCACGCACATGGGCCTGCGTGACGCCACCAACACCATCGTCGAGATGCCCCCGGTGGCCGGAGGGGCCGTCATCCACATCCGCCCGGACGGCTACCGCGTGCACGGGGTACTGATCACCCCGGCGATGCGTGCCGCGTGGGGCTACGCGCGGCACTGGTTCGAGGCGCAGCGGCACCTGGTGCCAGCGTCCATCGGCATGGGGGTGCGCGCGGGTGGGTTCCGCGTGGACGACTTCACCTCCATCGACATGCGGGTGCGTAACGCGCTGGCCCTGCGTGGGGTGTCCACGCTCGCCGAGCTGGAGGCATTTGGCCCGGAGAAGCTTCTGGGCATCAAGCACGCCGGACCCGCCGCGGTGAGGATCGCGCGGGAAATCCTGGCCATCGAGGGCCGGGAATGGCCAGAAGAGATCACGGAGAAGGAAGCAGAGAGGGGGGCTGCGTAATGGCGATCCTGGATCAGAAAATTCTGCGTATGCAGCAGCGGGGCGTGCTCGACGGTCAACTGCGCATTGGCACGTCCAAGCCCGGAAAGAACGGCGGCAAGCAGCCGGTCAAGCTCAAGACCTGGCGCATTACCTCCCCGTCCAAGCGGGCGGTCGAGGCCGCCGCGGAGAAGTTCGGCGGCGAGGTGGTCCGGTGGGATTCCGACCAGGGTCTCCAGTGGGAGGTGATTACTCCCCGGGAGGAGCTGTCCGTGGACTTCGGGGGCGTCAGTGGCGCGGTCGACCAGTGGATGACCCACTTCGAGCAGGGCATTCTGATGCGCCGCTGCACCGGCGGCCCCGACGCGGTCAACGAGGTCTCCGGCCGCCCGTGCGAGTGCCAGGCCAGTGACCGCAAGCTGTGCAAGCCCGAGACGCAGTTGCTGGTCCGATTCCTGGACATGCGGGGGATCGGATGGTGGCGGTTCACCTCGCGCGGCAAGTTCGTGGCCGCGGACTTCCCGGTCAAGGCCGCCTTCCTGCGCAACGCGGCGGCCGAGCTGCGCAAGCGCGCCGAGCAGGAGGGGCAGGGCGGGGACTGGTTCGTGCCCGCGCGGCTGGTGATCCGGGAGATGAAGCTGCCGCCCAAGACCCCGGGCGGACCGGGCCGACGGTTCCCGGTGGTGGACATCGACATGGACGTGTCGGTGCTCCAGATCATGGGCGGGGAGGGCGGCGGCACCCTCCAGCAGCTCGCCGCCGCGCGCCAGCAGGAGCGGCTCGCTCTCACCGCCGGCAGCGGCGCCGCGCCGGCCGCGTTGCCCGCGGGTGCCTCCGAAGCCTCGCCCGAGCAGCAGGACGCCCCGCTCCCGCCACGGCAAGTCACCCGCCCCGCGCAGCAGGCGCGGCAGGCGCCGAAGCCTCCGGAGGACCCCGCCGAGCGCGCCCAGCAGGCCGCGGAGTGGGCCAGGAACGAGAAGCGCACCCGCCAGCAGATCCTGGACTTCCTGGAGAAGAACAGGACCGACGCGGCGATGGACGAGTTCCTGCCGCCCGAGGGCGACGAGGCCGCCAGCACCCTGCGGGACTTCCTGGGCGACTGCCTCGACGAGCTGAGCGTGGGCGTGAAGGAGCGACCGGAGGGCTGGGACGAGGAGCTGGGCATGCCCGTCCCGGTGGACGTCGGGCTGTCGCCGGAGGACATCGAGCGGCTCACCGCGCAGGCACAGGGTGCGCCGTCATGACCGGCGACAACACGTCCGGCCCGGCGTGCGCGGACCACGCCGAGCTGTACGACCTGATCACAGACCTCGGCGACCAGGCGCCGGAGGTGGCGCTGACCCGGGCGCGGCACCTGTGCGACGGGTGCTCGCGGACGGCGGACTGCCACGCCGGTGCGGTGGACCGCGGGGAGCAGTGGGGGATGTGGGGCGGGGTGCTGATGTCCCCGCCCGTCGAGCCCACGCTGGACCAGCGCCTCGGCCTGCGCCCCGGGCTGGAGATCGGAGACCTGGTGGAGGTGCTGACCTCCCACGAGCTGTCCCGCAAGCCCGAGGTGCGTATCGCCGCGCTGGAGCGACTGAACGAGGAGCTGGAGGCCGACGCGCAGCGACCGGCCTACCTGCTGGACCAGTACCGCCCGACCGTCAGCCCGCACAGCATCGCCCGCCGACACCGGGGCGTGCCCGAGCGGGTGTGGCTGGCCGCGCGACGCGCCGGAGTGGGCACTCGGCGCATCACGGACGAGCGGGCGCCGGTGCCGTGACCGAGCCTGCGTGCTGGGCGCTGGGATGGGCCGCGGACGGGACCGTGCTCGCGCAGCCCGTCCCGGCCCCGCCGGACGCCCCCGAGCCCGTGCCCCTCGACGAGGCGCTGGGCGAGCTGTGTGACCACCTGGAGATGACGAGAGGGGATGCCGCGTGACCGGGCAGCGCTACACCGAGGCCGACCTGACCGGCCCGGACACCCCGCTGACCCTTCCCCTGGTGCCGAACGTCGCGGGCATCCTCGGCGTGGGGGAGAACGAGGCGTACCGGCGAGCCAAGGACGGCACCTTGCCCGTCCCGGCCTGGAAGATCGGCAATCGCTGGATGGTGCCCACGGCGCGGCTGCGCGAGCTGCTGGGCCTGACCCCCCCGCCACAGGCGGAGCGGCCGGCACTGGACGTCGCCGTGCTCGACGCCGTGCTGGGCGAGGCGATGGTGATCCTGCCGATGTCCGCGCTGCGCCGGGCGCTCGGCTTGGGGCAGCAGGAGGAGACCGGCCCGACCCAGGAGGAGGAAAGTGGTCCAGCCCCCGGGCCGGTGATCTTGCGCAACACTGCTTGAGGTGACCAGCCCACCCAAGAAGGGGCGGTTCCCCGGCGTCACGAGACGCTGCGGGTGCGCCGACCCCGACACCAGGAAGAAGTACGGACCCGCCTGTCCCAAGCTCGCCGCCAACCCCCGGCACGGCACCTGGCACTGGCGTGCCGAGCTGGGGGCGGGCATCGACCCGCAGACGGGAGAGTGGAAGGAGCGGCGCCGGCCCTCCGGGACCGCCGAGACCGCCACGAAGGCACGCGACGACCGCCAGAAGGCGATCGAGGAGTGCCGGGAGGCCGACGTCGCGCACGCGGAGAAGGTCGCCCGCGGCCCCGACCCCGAGGTACTGACCGTGCGCGAGGCGCTCGCCCACGCGATGCAGGCCAAGAAAGTCCAGGGAAAGGCGCACGGCACCCTGGTGCTGTACCAGGGGCACCTCGACAGCCACATCCTGCCCGACCTGGGCGACCTGCCCATTACCGCGCTGGACGCGCCGACGCTGCGGGCCTGTTACGCGGCAATTCCCAGCAAGAACGAGATCAGGCGCGCGGCGAAGAAACAGACCGTGAGCACCACCACGGTGCACGCGGTTCACCGCACCGTACGCGCGCTGCTGTCCGAGCTGGTGCGCGACGGGGTGATTCCGTACAACCCGGGGAAAGGCCTGGGCGTGGAAACACCTCGCCGCAAACGGCCCAAGACGTGGGACGCGAAAACCGCCGGGGCATTCCTGGACTACGTCGACCAGTGCGACGACGAGCTGCGGGCGCTGTGGTACCTGGCACTGGACGCGGGTTCACGCCGGTGTGAGTACTGCGGGTTCCGCTGGTCCTACATCGACCTGGAGACCGGCCATTTCGAGATCCCACAGGAGCCCGGTGCCACGCTGGTGGTGGTGAAAAGCAAACCCGAGCCGAGCCGCCCCAAGACCGAGGGCTCGGCGCGTGCCGGGGTGGTGAGCGAGGCCACCCGCGAGGCACTGAAACGCCACCGCCGCGTCCAGGTCGCGCAGCAGCTCACCGCGGGCGAGGTGTGGTCCAACCCGGAGGGCTACGTCTTCACCCGCGCGGACGGCTCGCCCTGGCACCCGGAGGCGGTCTCGCGCCGCTACCGGACGCTGGTGCGCCGGGCGAAGCTGCCCTACATCCCGCTGAAGAACCTGCGGCACTCCAGCGCCACGATCGGGCTGGACGCGGGCGTGGAGGACATGGAGGACGTCTCGCGGCGACTCGGGCACTCCTCCACCACCATCACCCGCATGTTCTACGTGGGGCACACGCCGGGCCGCGCCGCGGCGCAGTCGGAGGCGCGCTCCGCGGCAATTCCACGGCACGCCCCCCCACACCACCCCCCACACCACACGGCGGGTGACGACGGCGGGACCGTCTCCGCGATCAAGTGAGACGGTGTTTCCCCTGCTACGCAAGGGTTTCTTGCCTTGGTGCGGGAGGGGGGACTTGAACCCCCACGCCCTAGGGCGGCAGATCCTAAGTCTGCTGCGTCTGCCATTCCGCCACTCCCGCCTCGGTCCAGGTTAGCGATCCGGGGTCGCGACGCGGGACGTGGGGCGTGCGGTTCCGGTGGTCTCGTGGCGATCTCCGGGGGGCGGTGGTGCGGTGTGGGCCGAGCAGGAGCTGTGGTGTCGATGGCGGGTGCACGGGTGCTGCCGGGCCGGGTGTCGGGCGATAGGCCGCCGGGCGGACGTTTCGGGCGGCGATTGGTGGAAAAGACCTGGTTAAGCCCTTGGTGCTACGTCGTTCGGGTGGGGCGGCTCCGCTCGGGGAAAGCATGATCCTTAACTCGATCATGAACCGACCAGGTGTCGCCGACCCAACACGGCCGGAGTGCGTGAGTGTCGTCGACGCGACCGTCAGGCAACCCCGTTCGGGTGCAGGGTGTACCTGCGCCGGTGGGCGCCTGGATGCCTCTGGGGGAAAGATCGTAATGACCACCGCTGCAGATGCCACACCGAACGAGACCGAGCCGTTGGCTGGTGCGCCCGCCATCGAGGGCCGCTTGGGCGGCTCAGCGACAGCGGTGGGCGAGGGAGAGCGTGACCGGGCCCGCCGGCTGATCGACAACGGGCGCGCGACGATGGCCGTGATCAGTGCGGTGAGTGACACCGGCCTTCGGGTCGACGGGGGGACCGTCGCGGAGGTGCACCTGCTCGTGGACTGTCCCGGTGCGGAGCCCTATCCGGTGACCCGCCGCGCGGTGGTTCCCGAGACGGTGGTTCCCGAGAACGAGCGGCGCGCCGGGCGGGCGGGCTCGGTCCGCGGCGGCGTGCCGCGTCAGCTCCGCCGCCGGGTCCCGGTCCTCGTGGATCCCGCGCAGCCCGACAACGTGCTGCTGATGTGGGACCTGCGCGTCGCGAGCTGACAGCCGCCTGCGCGCGTCGCGCGCTGACAGCCGCCGCGGCTCCCGAAGCCGGTTCAGCTCGCGAGGCCGATGTCCTTCAGCAGTTTGGCGACGTGGCCGGTGGCGCGCACGTTGTACTGCGCCTTCTCGATGCTGCCGTTCTCGTCGATGACGAACGTCGAACGGATGACGCCCACGGTCTTCTTGCCGTACATGGTCTTCTCGCCGAACGCTCCGTACGCGGACAGCACGGCCCGGTCAGGGTCGGAGAGCAGTGGGAAGGTGAGGCCCTCGGCCTCGCGGAACTTCACCAGCTTGGCCGGCTTGTCCGGCGAGACCCCGAGGACGTCGATGCCGGCGTCGTTGAGCAGGGCGAGGTTGTCCCGGAAGTCGCAGGCCTGCTTCGTGCAGCCGGGGGTGGACGCCGCCGGGTAGAAGTACACGACGACCTTGCGGCCCCGGAAGGACGAGAGGGCGACGTCCTTGCCGTCGGCGTCGGGCAGGGTGAAGTCGGGCGCGGGGTCACCGGGGGAGAGCCGGGCGGCGCTGGCGGTCTCGGTCATGACCGAGAAGCTAGTCGCGGCCCGTGCGGGGCGGCAAACGCCCCGCCGTGATCCCCCGGTGACCCCGTTCGCAGCAGTCATGGACGTCTACGGGGATCGGTCCGATCAGCCCTTGCTCTTCGCCGCGGCGACGGCGGCCCGGAAACCGTCCGGGGTGAGCTGGTCCGGTGCGATCTGCTGCGCGTTGACGAAGACGCTCGGGGTCGACGTCACACCGCGTCGAGAGGCGTCCTCGTCGACCTTGGCGACGTAGCCGTCGTACGTCCCGTCGCGCACCGCGTTGACGAAGGCGGGTGAGGTCAGGCCGACGGAGGCACCCTTCTCGATCAGGGTGTCGGTCTCGTAGCCCCCGGTGTGCTCGGCCGGCTGGTCGGCGAACAGAGCGGCGTGGAACTGCCGGAACCTGCCCTCGTTGGCCGCTGCCGCGGCGGCGTTCGCGGCCCGCTCCGACTCGGGTCCGAGGAAGGACATCATGTGGTAGTTGACCTTGATGTCACCGGAGTCGACAAGGTCGTCGATGGTCGAGCCGGTCGTCTTCTCCAGCGATCCGCAGGCCGGGCACTGGAAGTCCTCGTACAGGTCGACGGTGACCGGTGCGGTCGGCTGCCCGACGACGATGGCGTTGTCCAGGCCGGTCGCAGACGCCGGCAGCACCACCGGCTTCGACTCCTCCCGGGAGTTCTGCACCGCGAAGCCGATCACGCCGACGAGGGCGAGGACGGCGGCCACGATCGACCCGATGACGATCTGACGGCGGCATCGCTCCCGGGCTGCCTCGGCGGCGCGTGCGGCCGCGGCCCGCTCGCGGCGGGCCGCGGCACTGACACCCGCCGAGCCGCGTCCACCCGTGGGGTTCCCGCCGCCTGCCGAGCCGCCGCCTTCCGAGCCGCCTCCGCCGGTGGGGCGATCGCCCGGACGGTCACCCGGTGGGCGGCTACCGCCGCTTGCTGACGGTGCCTGCCCGTGTGGTGCCTGATCCTGCCCTGTCCGGGTCCGCGCCGGCCGCCGCCGCGAGGCCGGTCTGCGCGGTGCCTGCGGCTGCGTCGTCTTCTTCGACTGTGGTGCCATCGGTGCTCCCGAGATAGTCGTCCTCGTCGTCGTCGAGGGACGGATGCGTTGGCCTGGTGAGGAGCTGGTCGACGGCGAGGAAGCCGGTCGGCCACCGCGCCAGTAGCGCGCTCGCGATCAGCAGCGCGCTGTCCCGCACGATCTCCTGGGTGTAGTGGGTCGGTGCCTCGGCCGTCAGATCGCCGCCGGTGGAGAAGCAGCCGCAGTCGATGCGCAGCCCGCGAGCGGCCGCCGAGATGATCGCGGCGGTGTAGACCGCGAACAGCAGGCCGGACACGATGGCGCCCAGCCGGACGGCGAGTCCGACGATGAGCAGGACGCCGAGGGCGATCTCGATGAACGGCACGGCATAGGCGACCGGGTCCACCAGCGACTCCGGCAGGATCCGGAACGCGCGCACCGAGCGCACCATGCCGTCCGGATCGTCGATCTTCAGCGCTCCGGCGACGAGCCAGACCAGGCCGAGGCCCACCCGCAGCACGGTGGACGTCAGCCGGGGCAGGACCCGCGCCGTCCATCCCCGCACGGAAGCTGTCTCAGAGATCATCCAGTTACCTCCCGGGTCGCTGCGGCCGTGCCTGCAGAACCCGCGGCACCCGCGGTGCCCGGGGTGGCTGTCGGGCCCGGGCTCGGGGTGGCGTCACGGTCGGATGTGCGGCTCGGGCTGACGGTGGCTGACTCGTCGGGCCCGAGCCGCTCGGCGGTCAGGACGGGGAGATCCGCCACGTAGTCGGCGACCTGCGTGCCGGCGAGGTAGAGCACCCGGGCACGGGCGTCGCGACCGAAGGCGATGACCTGGCTGCCATGGGCGACCAGAACGGACCCGTCGGCCTGCACCCTGGGCTCCTCCAGCGCCACGCCGATCGCCTCCGCCTGGGCCTTCACCTTCTCGAACGGCCCGCGGACGCCGATGAAGCTCTCGTCGAACTGGTTGAGCCAGCGGTCGAGCACGGGTGCGGTGTCCCGCTCCGGGTCGGTGCTGACGAACACCACCGAGACCTGGTCCCGCACGGACTGGTCGACTTCGTCCAGGGCGGCCGCGACGTCCGCCATGGTCGTCGGGCACACGTCCGGACACATCGTGTAGCCGAAGAAAAGCAGAGTGATCTTCCCTTGCGTTCGGGTGCGAAGGTCGAACGGGCGGTCCTCGGTGTCGGTCAGGCCGAGCGCGGGCTTCGCGAAGCGTTCGGTAGGGATAACGCCGTGTAGTCCATCGTTGGTTCCGTCGCCCGCGTCGACGATCGTCACCCCGGCCCCGCCGCCGCCGCTGGAGCAGGCTCCGAGTGTCGCGCCGAGGGCGAGAACGGCGGCGAACGCCAGCCCCGCGCCGCGCCGTCGAGAGAGGCCGACCCTGCGGACCCGCCCGGCTCGGCCGGGTCCGCCGGCTCCGCTGACGTGGCCTGAGCTGCCGGTCTGGCCGGTCTGACCGGCCTGGCCGAGCGCGCTCCCCTCGGGCGGAGTGGTGGCGGGACGGGAGCGTCCGGTCGTGTGGTGGTGGTGGTGCGTGGCCGTCTGGCTGTGCCTGGGCACGGGGCTCCTAGGAATGAAGGGTGGTGCCCGGCACCTTCCCCGCGCGTGGGCCGGTCGCGTCGAACGCGCGCAGCATGGAACGGCGAGCTGCGCCGGGCGACAGGCGAACCGCGAACAGCGGAAGGAGCCGGCACCGGGGGCTGGGGCCGCCGGCATGGCCGGGGCCGCGGCCGGAATCGGGCCGGGTGGCACGGACTGCCCGCTCGGGCGGTCCGGGGACGCCGATCACGACGCGCCTGGACGGGCGGCGGCACGCGCGTCAGCGCGGCCGCCGCGGCGCTGTTACGCCGGGACCGGGGACCAGGCCGGCGGGCCGCGGGCCGCGATGGCAGCCCACGGCCGGTCGAGGACCCGTGGGCCGACCGATCGCGTGGCGCGTACGGTCGGCCTGATCACGCGGACCGGCGCGAGGGCGACGCGCAGGGTGGGAAGGCGCGATCCGATCGCCCGGCAGGTCGCGATCAGGACCGTGACACCGTGCCTGGTCCACCACACGACGAGAGCGGCGGCGACGGTGTGCGCCAGCAGTACAGCCGGGGTATGCCCGGGTCCGACCCCGGTGTGGTGACCGGCCGAGGCGAGGGCGGCGGCGGCCTGGGCCGGCCCGTCGGCACCCGTGCCGGAGCTGGGCGTACGCCCGGCGAGGGCCGCCGCGAGCAGGCCGGACGAGGAGTACCCGGCTGTGTCGGGACTCCCTGCTCCGCTGGCGGCGCACAGCAGTCCGTCGACGGGGGGACTACTGGTCCCCGATGTCGGGCCCGCCCCCGTCAGGAAGGCGCCGTGCAACGAGGCCTGGACGGCGAGCGTGCCGCCGAACGAGCAGAGCCCGCGCCCAGATCGCCTCGCCCCCCGTAGGCGACCGATCGGATCGTGCCGGTCGAACGAGTCGTGCCAGGCGAACGGTTCGAGTCGGGCGCGGAGGACCCGCCAGGCGATGCCTGCCGCTGTCAGCGCACAGGTGACCACCCAGGTGACAAGGAGGACCCGGCCGGGGGCCGGCGTGCCGGCCCTGGCCGTCGGCAGGTGAGCCAGCAGCGCGAGCGCGACGGCAGGCACCGCCGATCCCGCGGCGGCGGGGAGCATCTGCCAGGGGCCGCGCGCGGAGCGGAGAACCCTCGCCCCACGATGGCAGACCCGCACCTGACCAGCGTATGCCGCATCCGCGGCCTCTGATCAGCGCCGGTGGGCGGGAGACCGGCGGCACCGGTGCGGGGGAGTCCGATCGGGGCGGGCCGCCGCACCTCACACCCGATCGGTTCGGTGCCCCGGGCGCCACCGTGACCAGGGCAGCAGCGGTGGCGGAAGCCAGCGCGGGCGGGTCGGGCGCATGGGTCCGGTCGGTGCGGCGTGCCTGATGGCTGCGCCGGGGCGGGGCTGTTCTGGCACGATCGAGACGGGTCGTCAGCCCGGCCCCGTCTACCCCGCACGAGAACCGAGAGGGCGACATCGGTGCCGCAGGATCCGGCCGTCATCCAGCGTCAGATCGAACAGACCCGCGCCGAGCTGGCCGAAACCATCGACGCGATCACTGAGATCGTCAGCCCGAAGCGGGTGGCGGAGCGCGCAGGCGAGCAGCTCCGGTCGAAGGTCGCCGAGCTCCGTGCGCGGTTCGTCCCCGGCGGGTCCGCCGACGGGGCCGCGGGTGGTGTCCTCGGCGCCGGCAGCGCCATCCGGCACGCGATCGCCGCGGTGCCGTCGGGTGCCCACCGGGGGAGCGCCGGTGACGGCGCCGGCATCCCCGTGGCGGCGGACGGACGTCCCCCGCTTGGGCCGGTGGAGTACGGCGACGGCGCGACCGAGATCGTGCGCACAGTCCGGTGGGAGCGCGTCGCGCTGGTGGCCGGAGCGCTCGTGCTGGTGATGGGGGCGCGGCGCCGGCGGCGTCGGCGGCGGTGAGCGGTGGTGCGGCGCCGCTGGGCGTCCTCACCCTGATCCGGCACGGCGAGACCGCGTGGAGCCGCTCGGGCCGGCACACCGGGCGGACGGACATCCCGCTGACAGCCGACGGGGAGCGCCAGGCAGCGCAGCTGCGGGCGGTGCTGGCGAACCGGCGGTTCGTGCTGGTGGCAACGAGCCCGCGCCTGCGGGCGGCCCGCACCGCCGACCTGGCCGGCCTGGCCCCGGCGGACGCCGGCTCCGCTCCGGGCGCGGCGCAGCCGGCGGTCCTCGAACGAGAGGTGTGGCCGGATCTCGCCGAATGGGACTACGGCGACCTCGAAGGCGAGACCACCCCGGACATCCGCCGGCAGCGTCCCGGCTGGACGGTCTTCACCGGCGACGTGCCGGGTGGGGAGAGCGCCGAGCAGATCGGACGTCGCGCGGATCTCGTGCTCGGTCGTGTCCGGCCGCGGCTGGAACAGGGCGATGTCGTGCTGGTCGGGCACAGCCACATGTTCCGGGTGCTCATCGCGCGGTGGCTGGGGCTGCCGCCGACTGCCGGTGCTGGCTTCGTGGTGCTGCCGTCCGCGGTCTCCGAACTCGGGTACGAGCGGGAGACCCCGGTCCTGCACCGGCTCAACACCGGCCCGATCTGACCGTTGCCCGCCGGGCCGCCGCTTCCCCGCGCGGCGACCCGGTGCGTGATCAGAGGTCTCCGCGTGACCCGCTACGGCCCAGTGACCCGGTACGTCCCCGTCAGAGGTCGCCGCGACGGCGCATCATGGCCAGCGCGGTGACGCCGGGGATGATCGGCAGCCAGTAGCTGATCAGACGGAAGACCAGCACGGCCGCGACCATCGCCGCGCCGGTCGCGCCGGACGCGGTCAGGCCGATGACCAGCGCCGGCTCGAGGGCACCGACGTTGCCCGCGGTGGGCGCGGCGCCGGCCACGGCGGATCCGACCAGGTAGACAGCGGTGACCGACGCGATGCTGAGCCCGCCCTCGAACGCCCAGACAGCTCCGGCGAGTGCGGTGACCTGACAGATCTTCGTGGCGGCGGTGCTGCTCACGAGCACGATCGCGCGCCCCGGCGAGCGGGCCAGCACGCCGAGATGCTGACGGAAGACCCGCAGCGCCGGCCTGGCCCGGGCGCGGATGCGTGGATGCGCCACCGCGGAGCCGACCCCCACCCCGACCACGGCGAGCCCGGCGATGACCGGGCCGGTGCCGAGGCCGTTCACGGTCATCCGCACCGGCCGGGTGACGGCCTCGCCGATGCCCGACCCGCGCAGGGTCCCGGCGACGAGGGCGATTCCGGCCAGGTGGACGAGGAACGCCGCGCCCTTGATGGACGCGACCGCAGCCAGGGCGGCGGGCCGGGTCATCCCGCGCCGCTCCAGGAAGCGCAGATGGACGGCGATGGCCCCGAGGCCGGCGGGTACGACACGGTTCGCCGCGGCCGCGGCGAGCTGGGAGGCGGTGGCGAGGCCCAGGCCCATCCGCAGCCCGCTGGCCGCGCGCACGCTCACCCCGTGCGCCACGTAGAAGGTGCCGGAGGCAACAACGCAGACCACGAGCCAGGGCCAGCGCGGGGCCGGCACCGCCGACAGCGAGCCGACGACGTCCTCGCGGAAGCGGGTGGCCATGAGCCCGGCGACCACCGCGAGAACCCCCGCGGCGACGAGGATCCGCAGCCGCGTGCGCCGCAGCCGGAACAGCTTCGGGTCGCCGAGATCGACGGCAATGGCCGCCGCTCCGGTCGCGTCGACCCCCCCGAACACCGCCCGGATGGCCCCGGGCGCGCCCAGGGCGCCGGCTTCTCCTGGCTTGCCCGGCAGGCCCGGGCTGCAGGGAGCGCCCAGAACCGCCGGAACATCCAGCATTGCCGGCGAGAGCACGGAGGGAGCGGAGAGAGTGGAAGGAGCGGAGGGAGCAAGGACTGCGGGAGCGGCCAGGGCCGCCTGCGCGCCCGGGCGAACCGGGACGGCCGCAACCGGCTCGGCGCCGCTCGGGCTGTTGACCTGGGCGGACGCGTGGAAGGCTGCTCCCGGCCCGGTACGGCCGGTACGCTGACCGCCGCGACCAGACGCCTGACGATCCCCTGGCGCGGTATGCCCGCGCTCGCCGACGCGCCTGTGACGGGGCAGCGCGGGACCGGTGACCCGTGGAGCCGTCGCGGCGCTGTCGGCGTTCAACACAACCGGGATCTCGATGTCTACCCCCATTGTCCGGAAGCCTCGCCACTCACGCTATGACGCGTGCCTGAACGACGGCTGAATGTCGTTCGTGCCGGGACTGCCCGGCGAAAGTCACGGACGACGACGCTGGACGCCCCCTGCGGTCGGCGGCTCCGTCCCGCTGAAGGCAGTTCTGCGCCGCGACCGGGCGTCTCAAACTCACTGTGACGTGCCGGTCTGCTTGGAGGGAAGTACCCGGGAGATGACGGTTGGGTGGCCGTGGCAGAGCACCCGGGCGTCCGGTACTGACCCGTCCCGGAGCGGCTCGGCGCGCGGTTCGCTCAGCTGGGCGCCACACTCGTGGGGTGCCCGGACCCCCTGTCGGTGTGCCACCGCGGTTCGCGGTCGGCCAGCCATGTCCTGATCATGTCGCCGGCCCCTGCGGGGCGGAAAGCGACGGCACCGAGGTCGGACGTCCGGAGGGTGACGAGGTCGAGGTCGTCGAGACGGCTGCCGAACTCGGCGTACCGGGGCACTGCGCCCGCGAAGAGCAGGTCGACCTCAGGCCGGGCTCCGGGGTCGGTACCGGGGCGTTCCATCCCGCCGACGAAGTCGAGCGAGCGCACCTCGAACCCGGCGGCACGGCGCAGCAGCCGTTGCAGAACCTGCTCGACGCCCTCGCCGGCGGCCACCCGTTCGCCGAGCAGGAAGAACCACGGCTGCCCGCGGTGGTTGGCGACGACGATCCGGTCGCCGATGGTGAGAAGTACCCGGGCGTACAGCACCGGAGCGGTGGACGGTCCCCGACCGGCCGCGGCCGGGTCGCTGACGGTCGCGCTCACCGGAGGCTCCCGTCGGGGTCCCCGCCGTGCCCGCCACCGGTGCCCTCGTCCACGGCCTGGACGGCGAGGGCGTTGGCGCTCAGCCCGAGGACCTCGGCGGCGTCCTGGACGACCCGGCGCTCGTCCGGATCGAAGTACCCGTCGGCCCGCCCGACGACAGCGCCGAAGCGCAGCACCGCCCAGGATCGCACGGCGTCCCCGCGCACCTTGCCGATCTCGCGCATGGCGGCTCGCCGGCCGGCCACGAGGTCCGCGCGCAGGCGGGTGACATGCTGGTCGAACAGGCGTTCCAGATCGGCGCGCGGGTAGTCCGCCAGCACCGCCTCGCCGTGGATCGACGCGACCATCGCATCCCGCTCCTCGGGGTCGACGCGCCCGTCCGCCACCGCGACCAGGGCGCAGACAGCCACCGCGGCGTCGCGGAACGCTTCGCCGCGCAGGTCGTCGCGACGCGCGGTCAGCTGGGCGCGCAGGGTCCGGACCGACTGGCGCAGCGCCGTCCACCACGGTTCCGCGTCCGTGACGGCCAGCCCGTTCCAGGACGGCCAACGCTCGGACCACCAGGCCGTGGCGGCCCGGCCAACCTCGACCGGCCGGACGTCCGCCAGCGTGGTGCCCGACGTCCCCTCGTAGGGCCGGAGAAGGCGCAGCCCCGGCGGAAGAGCCGTGCCCGTGCGATGGCGCGCCGGGTCGAGGGCGACGGCGTAGAGCACGGTCAGCACATGCCGGTCGTGTGCCGGGCCGCCGGGCGGGGCCGATCCACCGCCGGAGCCGGAGTGACTGTGCTCGACACACCCCGCAAAGGCGAAGCCCCGACCGGCTTCCTGCGGGCGTGCTGACCGTGCGGTGCCCTGGCGGGGGGAACCGGGTGCTGACACGACACCGCGGGGCAGCGTGGCCCGCAGCAGGCGCCCCGCGGCGGCCAGGGAGGACTCGCCCGGGCGTGGGGGACCCCCCGGGAAACGGAGCGCGCCGTCGCCCGTGGAGTGGACCAGGAAGCCCCCGTCGAGCTCGACGAGCAGTGCGACGTCCATCAGAAACTGCGTCTGTGCCGGCATACCGTCCCCCGAATGTGACGCCCTGCGGTCACCTGGATGCTGGTATGTCGACATCATCTACTGCCCGGCGATAATTTCACCGCATTCTGGCTGCCTGGTGGCGCAGCGTCGGGCTGAGTGGTGTGATCGTTGTTCCGGGCACGGACGGCCGATCACGTGAACGTTCTCAGTAGGCCCGGCACCCGACGGCTGTCGACTCTGCGGATGGCAGCTCGAACCAGACCTGTTTGCCCACGCCGGCGGAGGGCGGGTCGTCCACCACACCCCAGCTCGTCGCGAGGGCACTGACGAGCTGCATGCCCCGGCCGGACTCGTCGTCGTCCTGCGCGGCCCGGAGCACAGGCCGCAGCGGGCTGCCGTCACTCACGGAGACGCGGATCAGATCGGACCCGCACTCGACGGTGAGCCGCAGCACCTCACGCGCACCGACGAACCGGACCGCGTTCGTGACGACCTCGCTGACCAGCAGTTTCGCGACCTCAGCGGCGTTGCCGCAGCCCCACGCCACGAGCAGGTCGGCAACCAGCGCACGGGCCCGCCCGGCCGCCCGTGGGTCAGCGGGCAGGTCGAAGCCTGCGGTCAGCGCTTCGGCCACACATCACCTTCCGGGCGGTCGTCCATCCTGGCCTGCCAGCGACGCCACGGTAGAGCCGGCGTCGCGTTCCTCCCACCTCGGGAGTGGCCTCAAACCTGCCTGACGTGGTCCGGCCACATCACGCGCACGAGCGACAGCCTGACCCCTGCGCAGCCAGGCGTGAAACAGGACTCGCCGTGGCCGGCTCGGGGTATCGACGCCGTCAGGGCCGGGCTCCGTCCAGGTCGGTCATGACCCTCCTCAGATCACGTCGATGCCGTCGAGCACCGAGTCCTTGCGTGCGAGCCAGGCCCGGGCGACCGCCTCGACCTCGGCACTCGTCGGCTGGTCCGATCCCGCGCCAGGGTGCTGGCCTCGCGGCATGCCCTCCGGACCTGGCTGCTGCGGCCCGCCGATGCCGACGTCAGCGCCGCCCGGGTCCGTGCCTGCTCCGCGATAGCCGTTCTGGCCGTTCTGGCCGCCGTGCCCGTTCTGGCCGCCGTACCCGTTCGCGCCGGCCTGGCCGTGGGGGCCGCCGTGGCCGTTCTGGCCAGGCCCTGTGGGGCCGGCAGGCCCGCCGAGGCGCGCGCGGCTGGCCGGGTCCCGCCCTGTCCCGGCCCATGAGTCGTCGACCGAGATGGGACGGCGTTGCTCGCCTGCCGGACTGGCCCACGGCGAGCCCTGCGGGCGGGGCTGCTCCGGCCCCGCGTGCCGGCCGCGTGGACGGCTCTGGTCGGCCGAGAGTCGCCCCGCCGCCGGGCGGCTGCCCCGGTCGGCGCCGCGGATGATCTCGGGGTGGCGCGGGGGCGGCGGGCCGGCGGCGGCCGCAGCCTGCCCGCGGGCGAGTTCCGCGGCCCGCGCGGCGGCGAGACTCAGCTCGACCGGGCCGGAGATCGACGGTGCCGGCCGGGATGTCGGCACCGACAACCGCTCCGCGTCCGCGGCCGGGATTGCCCGCCCGACGTCGGCAGGCGGCCGGGACGCAGCGGCGGGCGGCTCGAAGAGGCTCCCGCGTGGCGCGGCGTCCTGTGCCATCTGTGCCATCCCGGCAGCAGGAGGCTGTCCGTGTACCGGGCCCCGGTCGCCGGATCCGGTGGGGAACTGCCCCGTGGTGACTGGCCCGGTGGGCATCTGCCCGGCCCTGCCCTGCCCGGCCCTGCCCTGCCCGGTCGGGACCTGTCCGGTCGGGACCTGTCCGGTCTGGTACTGCCCGGTCGGGACCTGTCCGGTGGGGACCTGCCCGGTCTGGTACTGCCCGGTCGGGGCCTGCCCGGCGTGGAGGTGCCCGTTGGGGACCTGCGCAGTCGGGACAGGGCCGGTCGTGTGCTGCCGGGGTGCGAACTGTCCGCCAGGCACAGGTCCGGTCGGGATGTGCCCGGTCGGGACCGGCCCGGTGGGCACGGGGCCCGTCGGGTACTGCGCGTGGGGCGCGCCGGGCGGGCGCAGGCGCGGGGGCTGTTGCCCGTCCCAGCCAGGCTGACCGGACGACCCGGGTGGACCCGCGTAGGCGGGCTCGCCGGGATGGGCCGGCTGGGAGGGAAGGTTCGGCTGGGAGGGCTGCCGTGAGTCGCCGTGGCGCGGTGGCTGGCTCGGCCGGTCCCGGTAGTCGGGCTGGTGTGGCTGCTGCGGCGGGCTCGTCATGGGCCCGGCCGCGGGTCGGACGCCGGGCGGCGGCATGGCAGGCCGTGAGAAGCCAGGCGCAGGCGCAGGTCCGGTCAGGGGATTCTGCTGTTCGCGGGGGTCCCGGGGCAGGTCGCCGTGCTGCCCTGGCATGGCCCGGCCGCGGCCGGGGGGCCCGTCCAGGAACGGACTGGCGGTGGGCGGGTGCAGACCGGGCGGTGCGAGCCGACGACCTGGGTCCGGCTGCGCCGGCTGCGGTCGTGCGGGCGGGGGCTGATGGGTCGCCGGGTACTGCTGGCCTGCCAACGGCTGGGCGCCGGTCATGGTCCGGTCGGGCTGCTGCTCGGCGGCGGGCGTCTGGGCGGCGGGGGTCGTGTTCGCCCCTCGTGCTGCTGCCGCGCCCGGGCGGCGGATGCCCGCCAGCGGGTCGCCGAAGACAGGCCGGCGCGTCGGGCCGGTGGCCGGGCCGCGTGTCGTTCCGGCCGCACGCGGGACGTCGTTCACCCCCGCGGCGGGGGGAGCAGTGCCCGGCAGGCCGGTCGGGGCGTGCTCTCCCGGCGGCAGCTGGTGTGGCATCGACTGCGTGGTGCCGGGGTGCGACACCGTCGGGTAGGACCCGGTGTCGAACGGGGGAGACGGAGCGGACGCCTGCGGCGAGGGAACGCGGTCCGGCGCCCGGTGCTGGTCGACCGCGCGGCGGACGGCCTCCACCGGTGTTTCCCGGGTGTCGGTGACGCGGGCGGCCGTCGGATCCGGCAGGGCGCGGGGCGCGACGGCGTCCTCGGTGGCGGCCAGCTCCCCGGTGATGGCGACGATGGTGGCGCAGGGCCAGAGTCGGTCGCAACTCAGGCAGAGATCAAACTCGTTGGGCTGGTGGAGATCGATGAGAGTGACCAGCGAGTTGATGTGCTCGACGATCCGTGGTCCGGCCAGTACCGGCCCGTTCGCGATCATCTCGAGTTCCGAGCGCAACTGACCGTGGTACCGCTCGACGTCGACTACGCGCGGATCCTCCATCGAAGGCAGCATGCACCATTGCGGGCGGAAACGTGCGGGCGGCACCACCACAGCGTGTAACAGGTGACAAGGTCATCACGATCTGCGTACAAACGCGGTGCCGGTCGGCAGTGCAGTGTGCGGCGATCGCCACGCACTGCTCATATCGGGGTTCTCGGCGTTCTGTTTCCTCACCGGGAGCCTTCACTCAAAGTGCTGGCAGGTGGCCCGTATGGGTGGCGGACCCGGCAGTCGCGACGCTCATAAGAAGCGAATCTGGCCGGTCAGAGCTGTATCTGGGGGCGCTGCGGCCGTTGCGGGCCTTCATGCTGGAAGCGCATGGGCGGCCGATGGCCCGAAGGTGCCGGCTGTGCGGGTGTTCTGGCGGCCGATGGCAGGTGCTGTGCCCTGCCCGGGCCTGCTGCCCCCCGGCGCTCTGCGTTGGCTGGCGCCGGCAGGTCAGGTGCGGTCCGGGCGGACTTCGCCGTCCCGGCGGACCTGGCGCATCAGGCCCTCCTGGAGGCGGGCGAACTCCTCGATGTAGGGGCTCTCGACGCCGCCGGCGACACCGGCCTCCTTGCCGTTCTGCGAGCGGTCGAAGACCGGCTCGAAGCCGGCGAACTGACCGCCGCCCTGACCTGGCAGTCGCTCGTTCGGAGCGTCGAAAGCCGGGTAGTGCGAGCCTCCGGCCGGCGGGGGCGGCGGGCAGGTCGACGGTTTCTTACCACTCTCACTCTCTTACCGCGCCTGACCGAGGATTACGTATTGAAT
>NZ_JBFLUG010000061.1:0-46196 GCF_041008525.1 Parafrankia sp. FMc2
CCCTGTCCCGTTCCGAGGCGGTGAGCGCCCGGCCGCGCGTCCGGCTCTCGCCACCCGTTCCCCCCGCCCGCCCGCCGAGACGTTCGAGGCTGCCGGGCTGCCCCCGAAGCTCGTGGCGGCGCTCGCCGCCCGCGACATCCACGCGCCGTTCGCCGTGCAGGCCGCCACGTTGCCCGACGTGCTGGCCGGCGAGAACGTGCTCGGCCGGGCTCGCACCGGCTCGGGCAAGACCCTGGCGTTCGGCCTGCCGATGCTCGCCCGGCTCGCCACGACCGGCGCCGCCCGGCCGCGCCAGCCCCGTGGGCTCATCCTCGTCCCGACCCGCGAGCTGGCCCAGCAGGTCAACGACGTGCTGGCCCCGCTCACCCGGGCGCTCGGGCTGTGGATGACCCCGGTCTACGGCGGTACCTCCATCAGCCGGCAGATCTCGGCCCTGCGCCGGGGTGTGCACCTGGTGGTCGCCACGCCCGGCCGGCTCACCGACCTCGTCGAGCGGGATGCCTGCCTGCTCGACGAGATCGACATCACCGTGCTGGACGAGGCCGACTTCATGTGCGACCTCGGCTTCCTCCCGGCGGTCAAGGCCCTGCTGGACATGACTCCGGCGGACAGCCAGCGGCTGCTGTTCAGCGCCACCCTCGACCGTGAGGTCGAGGTCCTCGTCCGCAGCTACCTGCCCGAGCCGGTGCTGGTCGCGGTCGACCCGGAGGTGTCGCAGGTCTCGACCCTGGTCCGGCACGCGATGGAGTCCGTCGACCGCAACGCGCAGCTGCGGCTGATCACCGCGCTGGCCGGCGGCGCCGGGCGGACACTGGTCTTCGTGCGCACCCAGCGGGACGCCGACCGCGTCGCGCAGGCGCTCACCGAGGCCGGGGTCCCGGCCGAGCCGCTGCACGGCGGGATGCCCCAGGGCGCCCGCACCCGGGCGCTGGCCGGCTTCACCGACGGCTTCTACCGGGTGCTGGTCGCCACCGACGTCGCCGCCCGCGGCATCCACGTCGACGGCATCAGCCTGGTCCTGCACCTCGGCCCGCCCGAGGACGCGAAGACCTACCAGCACCGCGGCGGGCGCACCGCACGGGCCGGAGCCGACGGCGCCGACGTGCTCGTGACCGTGCCGGCCGAGCGCGGCAAGGCCCGGTCGCTGCTGCGCGCGGTGGGCGTTCCGACCCAGCCGGTGCCGACGTCGCCCGACGACCCGCTCGTCGTCGAGCTCGCCGGCCCGCCGGCGCCGCCGGTCGATCCCGCCACGATCACGGCCCGCCGCCAGCGCGGCGACAGCCGGCGTGAGGGCGGGCGCCGCGACGGGGGGCGCCGGGAAGGCGGCTTCCGTGACGGCGGCCGGCGCGACGGCACGGGCCGCGAGGGCGGTCACCGCCGCGGCGGGCCGAGCGCCCGCACCGGCGCCGACGGTCCCCGTGCCGACGGGCACCGGCCGGGCAGCCGGCCCGCCCGCAGCTTCACGCGCCCGGCGCCCCGCATCGAGCCGCAGCCCACGCCGGGCGGCTGACGTCCCCGGAAGAGGCTGAGGCTCTCCCGGGGGGCGGTGTAAGTTCCGCCCCCCGGGAGAGCCGAGGTTCGACCCACCAGCAGGATCGTGACCGGTACGGCCCGCCGTGCCGCGGACCCGGACACGACAGTGCCCCAGAACGCTTCGGCGTTCTGGGGCACTGGTGTCTCATGGGGACCGTTGTCTCATCGGGTCCGTCCGCGGAGTTCACGCGGTCCGGGTGCCGACTGCGAGCTCCTCCCACAGGTTCGTGGGTCAGCCGCCGGTGGCCCGGGTGGTCACAGGGAGCGCGAGGCACCCAGCCGCAGCCGGTTCGGGTTCGCCAGCGCCCCGAAGGACAGCCCCTCGGTGGACGCCTGGGCGAGCTCCCCACCCTCGGCCGCCACCGGAACCGCCTCCCCCTGGACGGGCACCGCAGACCCCAGCGTGGGGTCGACCGACTCGTCCTGATTCATGCGCAACACCTTCCGAAGAGTCATCGAATCGACACTGGATACTGCAAAACGGTATCCAGTGGGCGCGCCGCCCAGCACGGGAGGTGGCGTCGGTCACAGCGGGGCCAGCCCACGCGGCCCGCGATGGCCCGTGACGGCGCAGGTGTGCCTCGGGCTGCCGCGTGGACCACGTGGGCCGCGCGGCCCGGCGGGGCCGTCTGGATCGTCACGTCGCCGGGCGGGAGCATCGCCACTTCCGGCATCCTCGGAAACGCGCCCTGATCCGAACAGGCGCCGACGCGCCGAGCCGGCCGGCCCTGCCCAGGCAGCACGCAGCACGGGTCGCGAGAAGGAGAGCCGATGGCGGCAGATCCACCGCGGGACGCCGGCGCCGCAGCCACGCGGGCATTCGAGCACATCACGGACTACCTGACCGGGCTGAGTACCCGCCCGATCGCCCCGACCGCGGGGTACGGGAAGATCCGTGCGCAGCTGGACGTCCCGCTGCCCGCCGGCCCCACCGATCCGGTCGAGGTCGTCGACGCGCTGGCCGCCGGATCGGCCGACGGGCTGACCGGCACCGGCTCACCGCGCTTCTTCGGCTACGTCATCGGCGGGATCCTGCCCGCGGCGCTGGCCGCGGACCTGATGGCGGTCGCCTGGGACCAGAACGCCGGCCTCGCCAGCCTCTCCCCCGCCGCCGCGGCCGCCGAGTCGGTGGCGGGTACCTGGGTCAGAGAGCTGCTCGGCCTCCCCGCCAGCGCCTCGGTCGGAATCACCACCGGCACCCAGATGGCCCATGTGACGGCGCTGGCCGCCGCCCGGCACCGCGTGCTGGCCCGGTACGGCTGGGACGTCGAGGCCGACGGTCTGCACGGCGCGCCGCCGGTGCGGGTGTTCGCCGGGGCCGCCCGGCACACCACGGTGGATGCCGCCCTGCGCCTGCTGGGCTTCGGCACCCGGCGGCTGGCCGTGGTGGACGCGGACGAGGCGGGCCGGATGCGCCCGGACGCCCTGCGGGCGGCACTGGCCGGCGGGCACGGCCCGGCGATCGTCATCGCCCAGGCCGGAGAGATCAACACCGGGGCGTTCGACCCGATGCCGCAGATCTGTGCCCTCGGCCGCGAACATGGCGCCTGGGTGCACGTCGACGGCGCGTTCGGGCTGTGGGCGGCGGTGTCGGCCTCCCCGCGGCGCCGCGCGCTCGTCGCCGGCATCGACCAGGCCGACTCCTGGGCCACCGACGGGCACAAGTGGCTGAACCTGGCCTACGACTGCGGCATCGCGATCGTCGCCGACTCCGACGCGCACCGGGCGGCCATGTCGACCCGTGCCGACTACGTGGTGCACGGCGGCGAGGGCGAGCACGACCCGCTGGAGTGGACACCCGAGTTCAGTCGGCGGGCCCGCGGCTTCGCCCTGTACGCGGCGCTGCGTTCGCTGGGCCGGGCCGGCCTCACCGACCTGGTGGACCGGTGCTGCGGGCACGCGCGCCACTTCGCCGCGGCGCTGGCCGGCCTCGACGGGGTCGCCGTGCTCAACGAGGTCGAGCTCAACCAGGTCCTGGTCCGGGTGGACGACGACGACGCGATCACCGGCGCGACCACCGAGCTGGTCGTCACCGGCGGGGTGGCCTTCGTCTCCGGCACGGTGTGGCGCGGGGCCGTGGCGATGCGGGTGTCGGTCTGCAACTGGATGACGACCGAGGCGGACGTCGACCGCGCGGTCGCCGCGATCGCCGCCGCCGCGATCACCGCCCGCGCACGTGCCCGCGCCTGAGCGCCCGCGAACGGTCCCACGCGAGGCGCGCCCGCCCCGGTCCGGCGGCCCGGTCCGGCGGCCCGGTCCGGCGGTCGGACGGGACACCTCGGCATCTTCTCGGAGTCCTGTCGGCGGGTCGGGCTAGGCTGCATCAATGCCGCCGGACGACAGCCGACAGCCGAGTTCACCACCGAGAGACACAATGACGTCACCCTGGCAATAAGAAACAACTCGAGAACAATCGGGCGAGAAAGTTATTTGATTCTCGCCGCGGTTTCCCCCCGTCCCACCGGGGCCCGCCCGAGCCCCGCCGGGTGGGTCACCGCGCGCTCCGCCGGGCCAGTCCCGGCGGTCGCCCCGGCCCGCTCCCGCACCATCGTCCTGACCGACGTGTCCCCACCCAGCAGCGACCGGCGTGCCCTCCGCGCGCGGGAAGGTCCGACGACATGGCGAACTCTTTCGTCCACCTTCACGTTCACACCGAGTACTCGATGCTCGACGGAGCGGCCCGACTCAAGGACATGTTCGGCGAGGTCTCCCGGCAGGGCATGCCCGCCGTCGCGATCACGGACCACGGCTACATGTACGGGGCGTACGACTTCTACCGGCAGGCGACCGCGGCCGGCGTGAAACCGATCATCGGATGCGAGGCCTACGTCGCGCCGGAGTCACGCCTGCTCAAGCAGCGGGTCCGCTGGGGTGATCCGCACCAGAAGAGCGACGACGTGTCCGGCGGTGGCTCCTACACCCACATGACAATGTGGGCACGCAACGCGGTCGGCCTGCACAATCTGTTCCGGCTCAATTCCAGGGCGTCCATCGAAGGTCATTACATCAAATGGCCACGCATGGATCACGACATCATCGCCGAGCACTCCGAGGGCCTGATGGCCACCACGGGCTGCCCGTCCGGCGCGGTGCAGACCAGGCTGCGCCTGGGGCACTACGAGGAGGCGCTGAAGGCCGCCGCCACCTACCAGGAGATCTTCGGGCCCGAGAACTACTTCTGCGAGATCATGGACCACGGCATCGAGATCGAGCGCCGGGTCCGCGACGGCCTGGTCGACATCGCCCGCGCGCTGAACATGCGCTTCGTGGTCACCAACGACTCGCACTACACCTTCGAGTCGGAGCGGCAGACCCACGCCGCGCTCCTCTGCGTGCAGACGGCGTCGACGGTGGCGAACCCGAGCTTCCAGTTCGAGGGCTCGGGCTACTACCTCAAGACCGCCGAGCAGATGTACGCGATCGACTCCTCCGACGCCTGGCAGCAGGGGTGCGAGACGACCCTCATGATCGCCGAGCGGGTCGACCCGGCCGGCATGTTCGCCAAGCACAACCTGATGCCGCGCTTCCCGGTGCCCGACGGCGAGACCGAGGAGTCCTGGTTCCGCAAGGAGACCTGGGCCGGCATGGCCCGGCGCTTCCCGGACGGGTTCGACGAGGAGCACCGCACCCGGGTCGAGTACGAGCTCGGGGTCATCCTCTCGATGGGCTTCCCGTCCTACTTCCTGGTCGTCGCCGACTTCATCATGTGGGCGAAGAACGAGGGCATCCCGGTCGGCCCGGGCCGCGGCAGCGCGGCGGGCTCCATGGTCGCCTACGCACTCGGCATCACCGACCTCGACCCGATCCCGCACAGCCTGCTGTTCGAGCGGTTCCTCAACCCGGACCGCGTCTCGATGCCCGACATCGACATCGACTTCGACGAACGTCGGCGCGGTGACGTGATCCGCTACGTCACGGACAAGTGGGGCGACGACCGCATCGCGCAGATCGTCACCTACGGCACAATCAAGGCGAAGGCCGCCATCAAGGACTCCTCCCGGGTCCTCGGCTACCCCTACGCGGTCGGCGACCGGATCACCAAGGCGATGCCGCCCGCGGTCATGGGCAAGGACATCCCGCTCTCCGGGATCTTCGACCCCAAGCACCCCCGCTACAGCGAGGCCGGCGAGATCCGCGGGCTGTACGAGTCCGACGCGGACGTCCGCAAGGTCATCGACACCGCCAAGGGCCTGGAGGGGCTCATCCGCCAGGCCGGCGTGCACGCCGCCGGCGTGATCATGTCGGCCGAGCCGATCATCGATCACATCCCGGTGTGGCGGCGCGACGCCGACGGCGCGATCATCACGCAGTTCGACTACCCGACCTGCGAGACGCTCGGCCTGCTGAAGATGGACTTCCTCGGCCTGCGCAACCTCACCGTCATGGACGACGCGGTGCGCAACGTCGAGGCCAACCGCGGGTTCCGCATCGACCTGATGGGCCTGGAGCTCAACGACCCGGCGTCCTACGAGCTGCTGGCCCGCGGCGACACCCTCGGGGTGTTCCAGCTCGACGGCGGCCCGATGCGTTCGCTGCTGCGGATGATGCGCCCGGACAACTTCGAGGACATCTCCGCCGTGCTCGCGCTCTACCGGCCCGGGCCGATGGGCGCGAACTCGCACATCAACTACGCACTGCGCAAGAACGGCCAGCAGGAGATCACCCCGATCCACCCGGAGCTCGCCGAGCCGCTGGCCGACATCCTGGACACCACGCACGGCCTGATCGTGTACCAGGAGCAGGTCATGGCCATCGCGCAGAAGGTGGCCGGCTACACGCTGGGCCAGGCCGACCTGCTGCGCCGGGCGATGGGCAAGAAGAAGAAGGAGATCCTCGACAAGGAGTTCGTGCCGTTCTCCGACGGCATGAAGGCCAGCGGCTTCTCCGCGGAGGCCATCAAGACCCTCTGGGACATTCTGGTCCCCTTCTCCGACTACGCCTTCAACAAGGCGCACACGGCCGGGTACGGGCTGGTCTCCTACTGGACGGCCTATCTCAAGGCGAACTTCCCGGCCGAGTACATGGCCGCGCTGCTGACCTCCGTCCGCGACGACAAGGACAAGAGCGCGATCTACCTGAACGAGTGCCGGCGGATGGGCATCCGGGTGCTGCCGCCGGACGTCAACACCTCCGACGCCGACTACACCCCGCACGGGGACAACGAGATCAAGGTCGGCCTGGCCGCGATCCGCAACGTCGGCATCAACGTGGTCGAGTCGATCGTGCGCAACCGGAAGGCGAAGGGGCGCTTCGTCTCCTTTCCCGACTTCCTGGACAAGGTCGACGCCGTCGCCTGCAACAAGCGGACCGTCGAGTCCCTGATCAAGGCCGGGGCGTTCGACGCGCTCGGGCACACCCGTCGTGGCCTGGTCGAGAAGCACGAGCAGGCCATCGACGCGGTCATGGGCGTGAAGAAGAAGAACGCCGAGGGCCAGTTCGACCTGTTCGCCTTCGACGGCGAGGACGGCGCCGAGGACGCCGCGCCCCTCTTCGGCGTCCAGGAGTTCTCCGACCAGGAATGGGACAAGTCGCTGCTGCTCTCGCACGAGCGGGAGATGCTCGGCCTGTACGTCTCGGACCATCCGCTGCTCGGCGTCGAGCACATCATCGCGGCGAAGGCGGACTGCGGCATCGCCTCGCTCAACAGCGGTGAGTACCCCGACGGCTCGGTCGTCACGATCGGCGGGATCATCTCCAGCCTGCAGCGCAAGGTGACCAAGCAGGGCAAGCTGTGGGCGCTCGCCACCGTCGAGGACATGGGGGGTGGCCTGGAGGTCATGTTCTTCCCAGCCACCTACGAGACCTGCTCGACCCAGCTCTCCGAGGACGCGGTGGTCATCGTCAAGGGCCGGGTCGACAAGCGGGAGGACACTCCGCGCCTCGTCGCCTCCGACCTGACCGTGCCCGACCTCAGCGAGCACGCGCTGAGCCCGCCGGTGGTCATCACCCTGCCGGCGTACCGGGTCAACCCGCCGACGGTCGACCGGCTGCGTGAGGTGCTGGGCGACCACCCCGGCACGACCGAGGTCCACCTGCGGCTGCAGTCGTCGAGCCGGACCACCCTGCTCCGACTCGACGACGCCTACAAGGTCCAGCGCACGGCCGCCCTGATGGGCGACCTCAAGGCCCTGCTGGGTGCCTCCGCCGTGGCCTGACCGCCCTGCCGGGCCGGCTCCCGCACCCAGGCCCGGGTGCGGGAGCCGGGCTTCCCGCGAAGGTCGGGTGAAGCTGCGGCGGGATGCCCCACGCTGGCTGTCAGAGGATGGCGCGCCGTGTCATCGGAAGCCGTGCCCGGGTGAACAGCCAGCCGGCCGTGACCGCGAGCAGCGGCACGGCGACAGTGACGATCAGCAGCGTCTCCCAGGGGATGACCAGCCGCCAGGGCGGGCCGTCCACGCCGTCGCCCTGCCGCATCATCAGGACCGTGGCCGCGCCGGGCAGGAAGCCGGCGATCCCGCCGAGCACGGTGCCCAGCCCGGCCACCACACCGGCCTGGCTCGCCGCGAGCCGTCGGCGCAGGCCGGGGCTGGCGCCGACCGCGGCCAGGGTGGCGAGGTCCGCACGGCCGTCCACGGCCGCCAACCCGATCGTGATCACAGTGGCACTCAGAGTGATCAGGGCGGCGCCGGCGGCCAGCGCCAGCAGGCCGATACCGAACTCGCTGACGTAACCGCGCTCCACCAGCGGGTAGCCGAGCCCGAGATCCTCCGCCGCCGCCTGGAGACGCTCCACCTCGGCCTGGGTGGGCGTGCGGTCCGTGGAGGCGACGATCTGGGCCGGAGCGCTGCGCAGACCCAGGTCGCGGGCGGCCGCAGGGGAAAGGACCAGGCCGCCGAAGGTGAGGCCGGACGAGGACTCCGACGTCGGGATCCGCGCGGCGGGGACCACGATCTCCCGCGTGCCTCCCCCGCCCGCGCCGTCGCCCGCGCCGTCGCCGTCCGGGGTGACGGTGATGTGCACGGTCCCGTCCGGCCAGCGCAGCCGGTCGTCGAGCACCGCCGCGCCGCCGCCCGCCAGCACCCGGCGCAGCACGGGCTCCGTCCGGCCGAGAGCCACCTCCAGACCCGTCCCGTCATCGACCAGCACCTCGCCGCCACCGATGGGGACGGGGTAGGGGGCGGTACCGTCCCAGCCGCGGAAGGCCGCCTGACAGCGCGGGTCGTCCGCGGGCGGCCCCCCGGCCGGTGACGAACAGCCTTCTGGCGGGGGTGATACCAGCGTCATCGGCAGGCTCTGGCCGGAGGCGTCGACGGGCCGCTCGACAGCGTGCACCGCCCGGATGGACAGGTGCTCCCGCAGCACCCGCTCCGCGGCGGCCAGCTCCCGCGCCACCGCGGCCTGGTCCCGCGAGTCGTCGACGAGGGCCATCAGCACCACGCCGTCGCCCAGCATGGGCTGGTGGGCACGGCGGTCGTGATCGTCCATGGCGGCGACGAACAGGGAGACGGCGACCGAGGCCGCCACCGCGGCCATCACCGCGCCGATCGCCGGGGTGGTGCGGCCGCGCTGGCGGGCGGCGTCGCGCAGGGCCAGCCGCCCGGCGACGGGCAGGACCCCGGCGAGGCGGGCGACCAGGCCCACGAGGGCGCCGCCGACGGCGATCAGGCCGAGCATCGCCAGCGTGGTCCCGGCGAGGACCAGCAGCCCGTTCTGGTCGCCGGCGCCGAGGATGGCCACGGCCGCTCCGGCGCCGACCAGGACGCTCCCGGCGACCGGGACGCGGCGCCGCATCCGGGCCGGACCGCCGTGGCCGCCCAGGGCGGAGAGCACGTCCAGCCGGCTCGCGGAGATCGCCGGGGCGGCCGCGGCGGCGATCGCGGTGAGCGTGCCGACCGCCACGATCGCCAGCAGATCCAGAACGCGGACGTCGGTGTGCACGATGTCGGCCCAGCCGCGGTCCACCAGGGTCGGGATGAGCGCCGTGCCCAGCCCGGCGCCGACGGCCGCCCCGAGCAGCGACGCGGTCAGGCCGATGACCACACCGCCCGCCAGCACGATGTCGCGCAGGTGCGCGGGCGCCCCGCCGCCGGCCGCGATCAGCGCGAGCTGGCGGCGGCTGCGCCGGGAGCCGATCGCGAACGCGGGGCCGGCGAGCAGCGCCACCAGCAGCAGCGCCAGGCCCGCGGCGAGCACCGTCGCCGCGACCACACCGGCCTCCGGGCCGGTCGAGGAGGCCGCCGGCAGCTGGGAGTCGGGGGGCGGGTCGGCGAGCACGGCCCGGCTCACCACCACCGCGCCCACGGCGTTGGCGGCGCGTACCCGCGACCAGTCAACGGGATGCGGTCCGACGACGTACAACGACCAGATGGCCTCCGACGCCACCGGAGCCAGCGTGCCCGGTGGGAGCAGCACCGTCCGCTCCTGCGGCCCGAGGGTTTCCTCGACGACCCCGACGATCCTCAGCGCGGGCCCGGAACCGGGGGTCTCACCCGCGGCGAGCGCGGTCGCGGTGAGTGTGTCGCCGACTCCGAGGCCGGCGTGGCGCGCGAGCGCCCGGCTGACCGCGGCCTCGCCCGCTGCGGCGGGCAGCCGGCCGGCCCGGACTGTTGCCAGGGCCGCGAGCTCTGGACGGGTCCAGTCGGTCTCCCGCACGTTCGTGGTGACGGCCCGGTCGTGTCGCGACCCGTCGCTGATCCGGAACCTCAGGTGGTGGCGCAGCTCGATGACGGCCGTGTTCCCGGCGGGCAGGGCCGCCAGCACCCGTCGCTGCGCGCCGGCGGGATCGGGCAGGACCGGGGAGATACCCGCCAGCGAGGGGGGTTCCTCGGTCCGGATGTCGCTGCCGTCGGGATTCTGGGACAACGGCCCCTCCAGCCCGTAGAGCGAGACCTCAGCCTGCACGGACGGGTCCGTGCCCAGCTTGCGGTGAGCGATCTGGGCCGGGCCGTTCTGGCTGGACCGTGCGATGACGTCGACCGCCGACACGAGCAGCACCGGCACCGCGATCATCGCGAGGACGAGCGCGGTACGCCCGCGGGCCCGCAGGGCATCGCGCCGGGCGAGGCGCAGCGCCGCCCGCCAGGCCCGCAGCCGGCCAGCCGTCATCGCCGGCTTCCGTCAGACTCGCCGGACCCGTCCCACACCGGGTTCGGCCCGTCCGGCGCGGGACTCGCCGTCGCGTCGCCCCCCGCACCGTCCGCCGGGAAGGGGGCCGGGGCGCCGAGCAGGGACTCCGGGGCCGCGGGCGTGCCGGTCGAGTCCACCACCAGGCCGTCCCGCAGGAAGATCACACGGTCGGCCCAGGCCGCGTGCCGCGCCTCGTGCGTGACCAGCAGCCCCGCCGAGCCGGCGTCACAGCGGGCCCGCAGCACCCGCAGAACCGCCTCGCCGGTGTGCGAGTCCAGCGCGCCGGTCGGCTCGTCCGCCAGGACGAGACCGCGCGGGCCGACCAGCGCGCGGGCGATGGCCACCCGCTGCTGCTGGCCACCGGACATGTCGTCGGGGAACCGGTCGGCGAGGTCGGCGACACCCACCTCGGCCAGTGCCGCGCGTGCCTCCCGCCGGGCTGCCCGGGCGGAGATCCCGTCCAGCTCCCGGGGGAGCATGACGTTCTCGACCGCGGTCAGCGCGGGAATCAGGTTGAGGTTCTGGAAGACGTAGCCGAGTGCCCGCCGCCGCAGCGCGGCCAGGGCCCTGGGCGACTGGCCGCTCAGCGTCGTGCCCGCGACGAGGACCTCACCCGAGGTGGGGGCGTCCAGGCCACCGGCGAGGGCGAGGAGTGTCGACTTGCCCGACCCGGACGGGCCCATCACCGCCACCAGCTCGCCGGCACGCACGACGAGATCCACCCCGCGCAGCGCCTGCACCCTGCTCGCGCCCCGGCCGTGCTCCCGGTGCACACCCCGCAGTTCCAGGGCGGGTGCCCGTCCGACCTCCACCTGGGCGTCCGGGCTGGTCAGTGCCGTCGTCATCGGTTGTCCTCACGGTCGGTTCCGGGGGGAACGCCGAGGCCACGGCGGGTCAGGCGCAGCTCCACATGGTCGAGCCAGCGGACCTCCGCCTCCGCGGTGAAGATCAGGTTTTCCAGCACGAGCAGCCAGGCGAGGTCGGCGCTGTCGTCGGCCTGGCGGCGCAGCCGGGTGTACTCCTGCATCGCCCGGAGCGTCTCCACCCGCTGCCGCTGGACCAGAGATCGGACGTCCACCTCGGGGAGGGTGACGGCGAGCGCGAGCTTGATGGCGAGCTCGTCGCGGCCCGCCATCCGCCGGCTCACCGGGGTCACCCACCAGCGCTGGGCCGCCGCCTCGCCGGCGGCGGTGAGCCGGTAGACAATCCCCCGGCCGTCGCCGCTGTCACCGTCCTGCTCCGGGTTCATGACCGCGGTCCTCGCCGCTGGAGTGCCGGTGACCGGCGTGGCCCTGGCCGCGGCGCTCGCGGCCGGCCCTTCCGCGGCCGGAGTGTCCAGGGCGGCCGCGGGCGCTCGGCTGGGAGCACGGTCGCCCGTCACGAGGCCGTCCCGCTCGAGGCGACGCAGTGTCGTGTAGACCTGCCCGATGTTCAGCGGCCAGGTCGATCCTGTCCTGGTCTCGAACTCCGCCCGCAACTGATAGCCGTACATCGGGCGCTCCGCCAGCAGCGCGAGCAGCCCGTTCCGGACCGACATGCCAGGCCTCCCTCCTCTGCATACCGAGTATGCGCGACGGAGAATACCCGGTATGCGATCGAGGGCTGCTCCTGTGGGCTCGCGGGCCGCGGTTCCGCGCGGTAACCGGGAGGCTTGAAGCCCGGCGCTCGACCCTCGCCAGAGGTCCGCGACCTGCGACGGGAGGAACGCGCGCCATGGCTGTCGAACGGATGCGGCCGACCGCACCCCGCCGGCGTACCGGGTCAACCCGCCGACGGTCGACCGGCTGCGTGAGGTGCTGGGCGACCACCCCGGCACGACCGAGGTCCACCTGCGGCTGCAGTCGTCGAGCCGGACCACCCTGCTCCGGCTCGACGACGCCTACCAGGTCCAGCGCACGGACGGCCTGTCTCAGTAGACCGCGGGCCAGCCTCCGCTCCAGCCGATCAGATTGACGCCCAGCGTCTCCCGGCCCCCGGCGCCTGCGTCGTAGTAGTGGTAGACGAGGAGGGCCCCGTCGGCGTCGCGCAGCACGCTCTGCCCGCCTGGCCCGACCACGGCGCCGTGGGTTGCCAGCACCTCGGTGCCGCCCCCGTTGAGCAGGGGCACCCCCGCCCGGTCGACATACGGCCCGTTCGGACTGGTCGAACGCCCCACCGTGATCCGATAGGTACTTGCCGTGCCCCGGCAGCACAGGTCGTGGGAGGTGAAAAGGTAGTAGTAACCACTCCGGTAGACAATCTGCGGCGCCTCCACCGCGTGTGGGTCAGGCGGGCGGTGGGCGAGGTGGTACCGGGTGGTGTCGGACGCCAGCCGTTTTCCGGTCGAGGGATCCAGCCGGACCATGTGGATCCCGCTCCAGAAGGACCCGAACGAAAGCCACCATCTGCCGTTGTTGTCGACGAGAAGCGACGGGTCGATGGCGTTGAAGGTGCTCGAGCTCGTCGAGCTGACGACGATCCCCCGGTCCGTCCAGCTTCCGGGCAGGCCGGTGGTGGACGTCGCCAGTCCGATCGCGGAGTTGTTGCTGCCGAAGCTCGACGCCGAGTAATAGAGCCAGTACAGCCCGTTCTGGTAGGAGACGTCGGGCGCCCAGAGGTCACCCGAGCTGTTGTAGGAGTACACCCAGGACGGCACGGTCGAGAAGGCCCGCCCCAGGAAGGTGAAGTTCACCCGGTCGCTGGAGAGACGGGTCTCGATCCCGTTGTGGGTGGAGTAAAGCAGATAGCCGGACGGGGTCCGCACCATGGACGGGTCGTGCACGGTCACGTTTCCGGTCACACGACCGGGCCCCGGGTAGGCAGCCAGCGCCGGGGATCGAGGTGCGACCACGGCGCACGCCGTCACCGCCACCATGACCGTGAACGTCCGCCAGAACGATAATCGCCGGCCGTCTCCGAATCTCATGCGCACTCCCACGCTCAGTTCACGTAGGTGATGTTGGAGCCGGAGTAGCGGCAGTAGGTGCCGTCGGCGCCACTGCCGTTGCTCTGGGGTTCGTCGCCGTCGTCGTTGCCGATGTACTTCTGGCAGACGGCGAGTCTGCGGTTGGGGTCGTTGATGACGGTGACGCCGGAGAAGGTGGCCGTGTCGCCGTAGTTGGTGTTGATGCCGGCAAGGCGGTTCGCGGGAGTGGTCACCCAGATGTTCTGGAAGACGACGTGGCGGGCGTACTGCGTCGAGCAGTTGCCGCACGAACGGTAGGCGGTGCCGATGTTCTGGAACTGGAAGTTGCGGACGGTCAGGGTACCTGCGCCGTTGTGCTGGAAGACCTTGTCGGAGGCGAGGCGGGCGCCGCCGCCGTCGACGAGGAAGGTCGGCGAGCCACTGCCGCGGAAGGTGGCGGCGTCCTCGCCGACGTCCTCCCACCAGACGTTGCGCAGCGTGCAGGTGCCGGCGCAGTGGATGCCGTCGGCGGCGGGGGCGCCCAGGATGACGTTCTGGAGGGTGGCGCCGGCGGGAAGGTCGAACAGAGCGTCCTGGCCCTCGTCCTGGCTGCTGCCGCCGAGAGCACCGCTGCCGTAGTACCGGCGCATGCCACCGTCGTAGGTGCCGTTGACCCGGATGGTGCTGGAGACGGCCTGGCTGCCGGTGGCACTCGGCCAGCTCGGCGGGGTGGTGCCGCCGCCACTGCCGCCACCACCGCCACTGCCGCCACCGCCTACCCGGACCAGCTGCCACTGCTGGTTGTTGCCGTTCAGGTTGCGGTACTGGACGACGTCAGCACCGTTGGCGGTGGAGGAGTCCAGCACCTCGAGCACCCGGTTGCTGTGCCGGTTGACCAGTTGGACGTAACCGCCGGAGACGTCGCTGAGCCTCCACTGCTGGTTGGCGCCGTTGAGGTCGGTCCACTGCACCACGGGGGCGAGATTGGCGGTGGACCACTCGTAGACCTCGAGGACCTTGCCGGAGTGGCGTGACCGGAGCCGGTAGTGGCCGCCGCCGGAGTCGACGAACTGCCACTGCTGCCAGTACCCGTCGTTACGGGGCCACTGGGCGATCCGCGCGCCGTCGTGGGTGGCCAGGTCGTAGACGTCCAGCGCCTGGCCGCTGTGACGATTGACCAGGACGTACCAGGCGCTGGTGTCCACCGTCGCCGCGGACGCCGCCGGCATGTTCATCACCACCGCCGTGCACCCGACCACGACCACGGTCAACGCCGACGCGATGGCCCTTAACCATCGTGGACGTCTCCGCGACCGAGCGGGAGAATTCTCACCGTTGACTTTCATCGTGCACTCCTTCGACGGGAACCACACAGGATCAGGACGAACGCGTGCCCTGCCGTGCATGCCGCTCCGCTTTCGATGGAACCGGCACGTCGAGACGGCCCGGCAGAGAAGTGACCGATGCCGCTGGAACAGCCGTGAATGCAGAACCGACTACTGGTCTCGCGTATCCGGGGAAAGCGCGTGCGGGATACCGAGGCGACCGGGTGAGGATATCAACGGTCGACAGCGGACGAACCCGCCGCCTGCTTTTGTCGAGTGCCCTGTCCGGCGAATTCCGTGCGGCGGACCGATTCCCGGGGCGAAAGAAGTGCACCACACCGGCAGGAATCGGCGACCGTCGCCATCCTGACCGGGCCAGCGCCGCGGCCCGGTCTCCGCGGCCCGGTCTGCCCAGCCTCCCTGGCCTGGTCTGCGTCGTGGCCGGGGACGCCCGCGCCGGGGCGAGGAGTCCCACGCGCGCGCCGTCCGGGTCGCCATCGCGTCGACGGGAACGAGTACTCGATCCGTCACACACAGCGTGTGGCGTACGAGACTCCCCGGCGCGGCACGCGGTAGTTTGCGCCACCCGGATGTTGGGGGAGCATCCGGTTCAGGTGGGCCCGCGTCGCCCTGTCTCCGCCGACGCCGCCCTGGCACACGATGGGCACGCAGGGCCGGTACTCCTCCGCGACGTCGCCGTGTCGCCCGTGCCGTGCGGTCGCCGTACGGGCGTGCTGGCACTCCCCGTGGTGGCCACGGTCCTCGGTGCCCGGAAGGACCCGGAGGACGCTGTGACGGTCGATCACCCCGTCAAGTCGCAAGCCACCACACCGGCGCAGGGAGGAGCGCTCCCGGCCGCACCCGTGAGCCGGTCCCCCGCGCCACCCGGGCCGGGAGGGTCGGCAGCTGCGCGGCAGTGGGCACCGCACGAGACCCGGCCCGCCGGGTTCGACTGGCCGCCCGCAGTCGAGAAGACGTCCCACGAGCTGCTGCTGGACGTGTTCGGATCGTCGCCAGCAGTCCGCGTCGAGCTGTGGGACGGCTACGCGCTCGGCCCGCGGACGGGCACCCGCGTGCTGGTCCGCAACCCGCACGCGCTGCGCCGGGCGCTGGCCCACCCCGGTGAGCTGGGCTTCGCGCGCGCCTTCGTCGCCGGTGACCTGGAGATCGACGGCGACATCTTCGAGGCCCTCGCCCTGCGGGCGCAGATCGCTCGGTTGCGGCCGTCGGCGGCGGTGCTGCGGGCGGCGCTGGTGCTGGCCCGGCAGTTCGGCCCACGACCGCCGCAGCCGCCACCGGAGGAGGCCCGCCTGCGCGGCCGGGCACACAGCCGGTCCCGCGACGCCGACGCGATCTCCCACCACTACGACGTCTCGAACGACTTCTACCGGCTGGTTCTCGGGCCGGCCATGACCTACTCATGCGCGGTCTGGGAGTCCCCCTCGACCGGCCTGGCGGCCGCGCAGGAGGCCAAGCACGAACTGATCTGCCGCAAACTCGGCCTGCGGCCCGACGAACGGCTGCTGGACGTCGGCTGTGGCTGGGGCAGCATGCTCCTGCACGCGGCCCGCCACCACGGGGTGACCGGAGTCGGAATCACGATCTCGGCGGAGCAGGCCATCGAGGCCCGCCGCCGGGTGGCCGAGGCCGGGCTGGAGGACCGGATCGAGATCCGCCTCCAGGACTACCGTCAGATCACGGACGGCCCCTTCGACGCGATCAGCTCGGTCGGTATGGTCGAGCACGTCGGGCGGGCGAAGCTGCCGGTCTACTTTCGCAGTCTGTTCGATCTGCTCCGCCCGGGCGGTCGCCTGCTCAACCACGGCATCTCCTTCCCCGGCGACCCGGCGAGTGCCGCCCGCAGCCATCCCCGGATCGGCCCGATCCCGCTGCCGAAGGACGCGGACTTCCTGCACCGCTACGTCTTCCCCGACGGCGAGCTGCACGAGATCGGCGCCCTGGTCACCCTGATGCAGGGCGGCGGGTTCGAGGTGCGCCACGTCGAGAACCTGCGCGAGCACTACGCACTCACCCTGCGGGCCTGGGTCGGCAACCTGGAGAAACGCTGGGACGAAGCGGTCGCCCTGGTCGGCCCCGGCCGGGCCCGGGTCTGGCGGCTGTACATGGCCGGCTCGGCGCTCAGCTTCGAAGCCGGCCTGTCCCAGATCCACCAGGTCCTCGGCGTCCGCCCCGACGCCGGCACCTCCCACCAGCCGCTCCGTCCTTCCTACTGAAACCGTCCGTCCTACTGAGATCATCTGTCGCCGGACCCGTACGGCCGGAGCCCGTCACTGCTGGGGCCCGGCCGGCATGGGCAGGCGGAAGGAGAGGTCGGCGGCGGGGACGGAGACGTCCATCTGGGCCTTCTGGAGGCGCCCGGACAGTTCCCAGGTCAGGGACTGCCAGCGGGTCATCTGGTCGAGCACCCACTGGCCGGACTGGCGGGCGCCGTTACCCGACCGCCCGTTCCCGCCGAACGGCAGGTGCGCCTCGGCGCCGGAGGTCGAGGTGTTCACGCTGACCATGCCGGCCCGGATCCCGCGCCGGAACCGCCGGACCGTCACCGGGTCGCCGGTGAAGATCGACGACGACAGGCCGTAGCCGGGGCGGTTGGCGAGCTCGACCGCCTCCTCCAGGTTCCGGTAGGACGTCAGCCCGACGATCGGCCCGAAGGTCTCCTCCGTGAACAGGTCGTCCTCCGGACGGACGCCGTCGACGACCACCGGGTGGTAATAAAGGCCCGCCTCCGGGTCGCCGGCGAAACCGCGGCGCGGGCTCGCCGGGCCGATGCGGCCGAGCGCGGTCGAGCCGAACGGCTCGTGGTGGTCCCGGATGCTGGCCAGGTGCTCCTCGAAGCCGGCCGCGAACCGCGCATCGAGCAGCGGCCCGTACAGGACGTCCCGCATCGGGTCGCCGATCACCGCGCGTTCCAGCGCCGCCGTGAGCCGGCGACGGAACGCGTCATGCACCGACTCGTGCGCGATCACCGTGCCCAACGAGGTGCAGCGCTGGCCGGCGGTGCCGAAGCCGGCGAACAGCGCGGCGTTCGCGGCGGCGTCCAGATCGGCGTCGGGCGCGAGGACCATCGGGTTCTTGCCGCCGAGCTCCAGGCACGGCGTCTGCAGGTGACGGCCGCAGAGCGCGCCGACGAACCGGCCGACGGGCGTCGACCCGGTGAAGCCGACCTTGTCGACCAGCCCGGCGTCCAGCGCGCGCTCGAGGCCGACGGAGGTGGCGGCGCCGTCGGCGAGCACCAGGTTCGCGACTCCAGCCGGGACGCCGGCCGCCGTCAGCAGGTCCACCAGGGCGGCGGCGCACGCCGCCGCGTACTCGGCCGGCTTCCACACCACCGCGTTGCCCGTCAGCAACGCCGGGACGAGATACCAGGACGGCACCGCCACCGGGAAGTTCCCGGCAGTGATCACCATGACCACGCCGAGCGGCTCGCGATAGGTGAACAGCTCCCGGTCGGGCATCTCGGAGGGGACCGTCTGCCCCTGCGGACGCCGGCCCTCGGCCCGGAACAGCGTGCAGGTGTCGACGATCTCCTGGACCTCGCCGCGGGCCTCGGCCAGCGGCTTGCCGACCTCCCTGGTGACGAGCCGGGCCAGCGCCTCGGCGTTGTCCTCGACGAGGCGCCCGAACGCGCCGATCACCTCCCCGCGCACCGGCGGCGGGACATCCGCCCACTCCCGCTGGGCAGCGCGGGCCGCGGCCGCCGCTGCGACGATCGCCTCCGCACCGTCCAGGACGACCTCGGCGACGACCTCGCCGAGGTGAGCCGGGTTCGTCGAGGTGATCACCCGGGCCTCGTCCGGCGCGATGCCCGCGGGCCCGGCGGCCGCGTACAGGTCGTGCTGGCGTCCACCGATCACCGCGGCCACCCGGCGGGGCTGAACGAGAGTCATGGCAGTCACGTCTCCTGCGTTGATGAGCCCGCGTCGACGGCTGCGGCGGGTCTGACGGGTGTGACGGGTGTGACGGGTCCGACGGGTGTGGCAGGCCTGGCCGCGGGCGCGGCGGGTCCGACGGGCGCGGCCGGAGTGGTCGGTGCAGCCGGGGTCGCCGGGGCGGTCCGGGCGCGGCCCAGACCGGCCAGGACGCGGTCGAGGGCGCCGACACCGGCGGCAAGCTCCTCGGCGCTGATGGTGAGCGCGGGGCGGAAGCGCAGCGCCCGCTCCCCGGCGGGCAGCAGCAGGACCCGCTCGTGCTCCCGGAGCCGCCGGACCGCCTCGTCGCGGCGGGCGCCGTCCGCCACGTCGACGGCGCACATCAGCCCGCGGCCGCGAGCGTTCCCCACCAGACCGGGATGGCGATCGACGACGTCCCGCAGCGCGGCGAGCAGATCGGTCCCCAGCGCCGCGGCCCGGTCGAACAACCGCTCCGACTCCATGATCTCCAGCATCCGCCGGGAGCGGACCATGTCGACCAGGCCGCCGCCCCAGGTGGAGCTGATCCGGCCGGGCACCCGGAACACGTTGTCGGGGACCTCGTCCACCCGGCGCCCGGCCATCACCCCACCGAGCTGGACCTTCTTGCCGAACGCGACGATGTCGGGGCGCAGCCCGAGCTGGGTGTGGGCCCAGGCGGTGCCGGTCAGGCCGACGCCGGTCTGCACCTCGTCCACGACCAGCAGTGCGTCGTGGCGCTCGCACAGGGCGGCCATCGCGCGCAGGAACTCGCCGCGCAGGTGGTTGTCGCCGCCCTCGCCCTGGATCGGCTCGGCGAGGAAGCAGGCGATGTCGTGCGGGTGGCGGGCGAAGGCCTCCTCGGCCTGGGCGAGTGCGCGCCGCTCGGCGGCCACCACCGCGTCGAGCGCCGCACCGGTGCACGGGAAGGTGACCGCCGGGCAGTCGATGCGCGGCCAGGCAAAGGCCGGGAACCGGGCGGTCTTGGCCGGGTCGGTGTTGGTGACCGACAGCGTGTAGCCGCCGCGGCCGTGGAAGGCCGATCGCAGGTGCAGCACCAGCCGGCCGAGCTCGGCGGACCGTCCGTGGGCCTCGTTGTGCCGGCTCTTCCAGTCGAAGGCGCACTTCAGCGCGTTCTCGACGGCCGCCGAGCCGCCCTCGACGAAGAACAGGTGGGGCAGTTCCGGGTCGCCCAGCACGCGGGTGAAGGCGGCGACGAACTCCGCGTACGGAGCGGAGGCCATGTCCGGGTTCGCGGGCTTGTTGACGGCGATCCGGGCGAGCTCGGCGAGGAAGGCCGGATCACCGACGAGCGCGGGCGGGTTGACCCCGAGCGGCGCGGAGGCGAAGAAGCTGTACAGGTCGAGGTAACGCGCTCCGGTGCGGGCGTCGACGATCGTGCTGCCGGAGCTGGCCTCCAGGTCGCAGACGATGTCGTACCCGTCGGTCAGGACGTGACGGGACAACGTGGGGATCACCTCGGTGGGCGCCAGGTGACCCTGGGCGTGGGCCGAGGTGCCCACCTGGACCTCTCCGACAGCCACGGCGTGCCTCCTCCCCTGCGGGCGCAGCCCTCCCGGTGGGGGGCCGGCGCCAGGATGCCAGCGTCGCGGTTGCCAGGCAGAACCGCGAATCCGATCTCCCGCGGCCGGCCGGCGCCGCGACCTGCACGCCGACCGGCGAACCGCACGCGGGCCGACCTGCGAGGCCCCCATGTTCCGGCCTGCTGGGCGGCCTCACCGACGGCGCCTGCGCCCGCGGGAGATCCTTCTGAGAACATCGACTGGGGGGAAACGCAGCAAACGCGACAAGAACCCCCGTTATCCCGGGTTCTCCTCGGGGGAGGCAACAGACGGACACCAGCAGAAGCCATCCACCACGAAGACACGAAAAGACCACGGAACCGGCGACAGGAGACGAGGTGTCGAGGACGCGGTGCTGACGCCGCTCACCCGGGACGATCCCCAGCGGATCGGGCCCTACCAGCTCACCAACCGCATCGGCGCGGGCGGGATGGGCGTCGTCTACCTCGGTTTCACCGACGACGGCCAGGCTGCCGCGGTCAAGGTCCCCTCCGCGACACTGGTGGACACCCCGGAGTTCCGGGCCCGTTTCCGCCAGGAGGTGGCGGCCGCCGGCCGCGTCCGCAGCGCCTCCGTCGCCGCCGTCCTCGACGCCGACCCCACCGGGCCGCAGCCGTGGATGGCCACCGAGTACGTGGAGGGCCGCAGCCTCTCCGAGGCGGTGCAGACCCGCGGCCCGTTCGACGAGCACCTCGTCACCGCCGTCGCCGTCGGGCTCGCCGACGCGCTGGTCGCGATCCACGCCGCCGGCGTGGTGCACCGCGATCTCAAGCCGGCCAACGTCCTGCTCGCCTTCGACGGACCCCGGGTCATCGACTTCGGAGTGGCCCGCGACGACCACAGCCCCACCCAGACACAGGCCGGCAGCCTCATCGGGACCCTGGCCTGGATGGCACCCGAGCAGCTGCGCGGCGAGCGGGCCGGGCCGGCCGCCGACATCTTCGCCTGGGGTGCGTGCGTCGCGTTCGCGGCGGCCGGCCGGCCCGCCTTCCACGGAGACACGGCGCAGGTCGTCGCATTACAGATCCTCACCGGCGAGCCCGATCTGGAGCGTCTCCCGCCGTCCCTGACATCGCAGGTGCGCGCCGCGCTGCGCAAGGAGCCGGCCGAGCGGCCCACCGCCACCGAGCTCCTCGCGCATCTGCTCGGACGTCCACCAGGTGCGCCCGCCGACCCCGCCGCCACCGGCCAGGTGATGCGCGAGTGGTGGAACCTGCCAGGCACCCCGCCCGGCGGCGGGCCCGCCCGGCGGCCGGGCACACCGACGGCCCGGCCCGGGCAGGTACCGGCCAGCTCGTGGCCGCCCCAGCCGCCGGCGGCGTCCCGGGCCCCGGCGCCCGGCCGCCCGGCCCCGGGGCAGGTCCACCGGACCCTGCCGGAGCACCCACCGCCGTCCGCCGGACAGCCCTACCGAGGCCAGCACGGTCCCGGCCAGCACGGTCCCGGCCAGCACGGTCCGGGGTACCAGAGCCCCGGCTACCCGAACTCTGGCTACCCGAGTTCTGGCTACCGGCAGCCCGGGCCGCCCCCGGGCGGATACCGCAACCCCGGTCCTCCCGACCGGTCAGGCCGGCCCGGAGGCGGTCGGCGCCACGGCACGGTGCCCGTCGCGGTAGCGGTCGTCCTCGGCCTGCTGCTGGTCGCCGGCGGGGTGACGGCCGCCGTCCTGCTCAATGCCGGGCAGGACCCCGGCACCGGCCCGCGGACCGCGGCACCCTCCCCGGAGGGCACACCGTCCACGGCCCCACCCGTCAGCACGGCCGGCCCCGGGACACCCGGCGCGCCCGGCACCGATCCCTCCTCGGGTTCGTCGCCCACATCGTCCGCGCCGGTCACGTCGACGTCCGGCCAGCAGTCCGGCGGCACGGGCTCGACCACCGCGCCGGCGCAGGTGCTGACCGCGAACGACGCCGCGCAGATCATCCGACGCGAGGGCTACACCCCGGACATGGGCACCTACGACCCGCAGCGGATGCTCAGCCTCGTCCGCGGCAGCCGCGAGGAGGGCGGGCGTCATCAGGAGCTGGCCTTCGTGTTCGCCGACGGCGCCTACCAGGGCACCGACACCCGGGCGCCGAGCACGAGCATCGCCGTCGACCACTCGGGGCCCGTCGACGCGACGGTGACCTACCGGACCTACGACGCCGGCGGGACGACTCCCACCGGTGAGGTCACGGTGCGGTTCCGCTGGAACGGGGCCAACTTCGTCGCCCTCGACACGATCCCGACCGAGGACCCCACGGTGGCCAACCATCGCTGACACGGGGACGCCGGCGCAGGCGGCCGGCGGGAAGCACACCATCGCGCCGGAGAACAGACCCACCTTCAGGCCAAACAAGTGTGAGCGGCACAACGAAGCCACCCGGATGGGCCTACCGGTATTCGGGCGTCAATGTTGGGATGGTGAGAAGCCCGACCGGAGTGGGCGCAAGCGCCACGGTCGTGACATCACGGGAGCCGCTCCGGCGGCGCCCGGGGCAGGAACGACACTGGAGCCCGCGCGGGCCGGTCACGAGGGGGCACGGTGCTGACACCGCTGGCGGCGGGGGATCCTCGGCGCATCGGCCCGTTCGAGATCCACAACCGGATCGGCGCGGGCGGGATGGGCTCGGTCTACCTCGGCTTCACCGCCGAGGGCCGGGCGGCCGCGGTGAAGGTCCCCGCCGACAGCCTCGCCGGTGACCCCGAGTTCCGCGCCCGGTTCCGGCGCGAGGTCGAGGCCGCCCGCCGGGTCCGCGGCCGCGCCGTCGCCGCGGTCGTCGACGCCGACCCGGACGCCGCCCCCCCGTGGATGGCCGTCGAGTACGTCGAGGGCACCAGCCTGGCCGACGCCGTCATCCGGCACGGGCCGCTGGAGCAGCGCCTCCTGCACGGCTTCGGCGTCGGGCTGGCCGACGCGCTGATCGCCATCCACGCCGTCGGTGTCGTCCACCGCGACCTCAAGCCGTCCAACATCCTGCTCGCGTGGGACGGCCCCAAGGTGATCGACTTCGGCATCGCCCGGGCCACCGGCACCCTGACGCACACCCACACCGGCATCCTCGTCGGCACCCCTGCCTGGATGGCTCCCGAGCAGCTCCGCGGGGAGCGGGCCACCCCGGCGGCCGACGTCTTCGCCTGGGGCGCCTGCGTCACCTACGCCGCCACCGGGCACCCGCCGTTCGGCACCGGCGATCCCGCGGACGTCCTGACCGTGCTGCACCGCGACGAGCAGCCCGACCTCGACGGCGTGCCCGCGAACCTGCTGGATGCGGTGCTGGCCACCCTCTCCCGCCGGCCCGAGGACCGCCCGACCGCGACCGAGCTGGTCCGCGCTCTGGTGACCGATCGACCCGGTGGCCGTGGTGTCCCGGACCCCGCCCGCGCGGCCGCGAACGCGCTCACCCCCTGGCAGTGGGACAAGTGGGACCCGAACGCGCCCGCCGGACGCGACCAGGCACTGGCGGCCGCGGCCGCCGCGTCGGCACGCCCCGCCAACCCCACCGACTCCGCACGTGTTGCCGGTCCCGCTGGGTCTGCCGGTCCCGCTGGTTCTGCCGGTCCCGCTGGTTCTGAGGCCTTCGCGCGACCCGGTGGAGCGGCCGGGACGGCAGCACCCAGCAGCGCGGCCGGCCTCGCGGCACGCGGCGCCGGCGCGGCCGCGGACCGGGTCGGCCCCGAGGGGACCGGACCGGACAGGAACGAGGCGGGCGGGCCAGGCGGCAGGCTTCCCGCCATCGACCGGCCCACGCAGCCGCTGGCCTCCCGGGCGGATTCCGGCCTCTGGGAGGAGCCGCCGGGCGGGGATTCATCCCTCGGCACCATTCCGGTTCCGCGGTTGTCCGGCCTCGCCGGCTCGCGCAGTGAGATCACCGCCCCGTCGATCAGGCCCCGGCACGGCGGGTCCGGCCCGGGCTCCGATGCCGGCAGCAGCAACGGCAGCAACGGCAGTGGCAACCGCGCCAGTACCGGTGACCGTGCCGGCGGCGGTGACCGCGCCGCCACCGGCAGCGGCCAGCCGGTGTGGAGTACCTGGCCGCCCGACCCGCGGGCCTGGCTGGCGATGCTGGCCACCACGAGGCGGCGTGACCGGGCCGCCATGGTCGCCGCCGTCGTCGCGATCGGGCTTGTCGTCAGCATGGTTGTCCTGCTCACCGCCGCCGACGGGCAGCGGGCGGAAGGCAGCCCGGGAACCCCGGCGCCCGACCCGTCGCCGTCGGGCGTCACCACCACGACCCCGCCGGTGCGGACGTCCCAGCCGACCGTCACGGCCGTACCGACGATGGCCTACACCGGCCGCCCCGGCCCCCGGGCAGGGAGCGCGACCGCCACCGACCGGCCTGCTCCGCACACGGGAGTCGGGCCGACCGGGGACGCGGGGCCAGGGCCGACCGCACCGGTCTCCCCCACCGCCAGCGCGTCACCCAGCCCGGACGCGCCCGCCCCGACGGCACCGAGCGGCTCCCCGACCGGTACGCCGTGCGCAGCCGGCAGCCGGACGGAGTCGTTCGTCGCCACGCCCACCGCGGAGCCCTGCTGAACCGCGCCCGTCAACTGCCGGGCCCGTCGCCCGTGACACCCCGTCGCGGCCTGCGCCGTGGGCCGGCCGGGGGCAACTGACCCCGGGCCGGCCCACGCCCGGGTCAGGCGCTCGGCTGCGGGACGATACGCAGGTAGGGCTTCGGCTCCTCCCAGCTGCCGAAGATCTCCTTGGCCTGCTCGTTGTTCACCGAGCCGGCGATCACGACCTTCTCGCCCTGCTTCCAGTTCACCGGCGTCGCGACCTTGTGCTTCGCGGTGAGCTGCAGCGAGTCGATCACGCGCAGCACCTCGTCGAAGTTGCGGCCGGTCGTCATCGGGTAGACGAGGATCAGCTTGATCTTCTTGTCCGGCCCGATCACGAACACGTTGCGGACGGTCTGGTTGTCCGCGGCCGTACGGTCCGCCGGGTCGCCGCTGACGTCCCTGCCGAGCATGCCGTAGGCCTTGGAGACAGCGAAGTCGGAGTCACCGATCAGCGGGTAGTTCGGCGCCGTGCCCTGCGTCTCCTCGATGTCCTTGGCCCAGCCCTCGTGCAGCTCCACCGGGTCCACCGACAACCCGATGATCTTCACGCCCCGGCGGTCGAACTCCGGCTTGATCGACGCGACATAGCCGAGCTCGGTCGTGCAGATCGGGGTGAAGTTCTTGGGGTGCGAGAAGAGCACCGCCCACGAGTCACCGATCCACTCATGGAAGTTGATTTTGCCCTCGGTGGTCTGCGCCACGAAGTCGGGAGCGGTGTCGCCGATCGTCAGAGTCATCACTGTCTCCGTCAACGGTCCGGCGCACAGCGCCGGGCTCTGCCTGGGTCACGGAAGACTTTACGAGTACACGGATCCCGGAACATTCCCTTGAACCAGGAAACCGGTTGGCCGACGACAGGGGCGCCTCCGGCGGCCGATGATGTGACCGACAGTGCACGGCCCAGCAGGATCAGAGGAGATCTCATGCAGCGTCTCGACGTGGCCACGATCGCTCCCGGCGCCTACCGGGCGGTCGCCGGGCTGGAGAAGTACGTCCGGTCGGCCGTCGACCCGACCGTCCTGGAGCTGGTGAAGCTGCGCGCCTCCATCCTCAACGGATGCGCCTTCTGCGTCGATCTGCACAGCCGCGACGCACTCGCCGCCGGCGAGTCCAGCCGCCGGCTGTTCTCGGTGGCGGCCTGGCAGGAATCGCCGTTCTTCACGGAGAAGGAGCGGGCCGCCCTCGCCCTGACCGACGCCGTCACCCGGCTCGGCCCCGACGGAGTCCCCGATGACGTGTGGGACTCGGTGACGAAGGTCTGGAGCGAGGAGGAGACCGCGAACCTCATCGTGGCCATCGCGACGATCAACGTCTGGAACCGCATCTCGGTCACCACCCGCACGCAGCCACCCACTGACGTCTGACGCTTCCCGCCCCGGATCGCATGGACTTTTTCAAGATCTATTACGTCATGGGCGGCCGTCAACACCGTTGATTATCTTGACGGCACCGGCCTGCGCGGTCCTCCTCGCGGTCCTCAGCGGCCTGGCGGGCCGGCGGCGAACGCGGCGCGCAGGCCCGCCACGCAGGCGGCGGTCCTGGTCGCCGGGACGACCAGGCATCCGCAGGCGATCAGCGGCGGATCCAGCGGCACCACGGCGACTGCGGAGTCATGCACGACCGGCGCCGGGACGGCGTCCGCGTACGCCATCGTCCAGGCCGGGGACCCGTTCGCCAGCTCGATGACGGTGTCCGTGACGGTGCCGGCGGGCCTGCCGAGCCGCGGTTCGAACCCCGCCGCCCGGCAGGCGTCCAGGGCGAAGACGCGGAAGAGCGGATCGTGCGCCTTCGCCGGCAGGCGCAGGGGCAGCTCGGCCAGGTCACGCAGGCGCACCGCCGGGCACCGGGCGAGCGGATGGGCCTCCGGCAGCACGGCCACCACCGGCTCAGGCCACAGCTCGATCACCTGGAGACCCTCCCCGGACGGGGCCAGTCGCAGCAGCGTCATGTCGAGGTCGCCGCGGGACACCGCCGCCGGCTGCTCGGCCATCGGCATGCCGACCACCTCGAGCTCCACCTCGAAGTCGGGATGGGTCTGCCGCAGCCCCCGCAGCCCCCGGTCCAGGCGCGGGCCCAGCCCGGGCGCCGCGCCGACCCGCAGGACGCTGACCGGCGCGGAGGCCAGACTCGCCGCAACCGCCCGCACCCGGTCGGCGGCGGCCAGCGCGGCCCGCGCCTCGACCAGCAGCCGCTCCCCCGCCGGCGTGAGCCGGACCCGCCGCGGCGAGCGGTCGAACAGCAGCAGGCCGACCTCCCGCTCGAGCCGGCTCACCTGCTGGCTGACCGCCGGCTGGGCGATGTGCAACCGGTCGGCGGCCCGCCCGAAGTGCAGTTCCTCCGCGACCGTGACGAAATACCGCAGCTGCCGGAGTTCCACGCCCCGCCCTCCACCGTCCTCACCCGTCCTCACCCGTCCTCACCCGCCGCGCCTGGCCTGGCCGAGCCGGCCGGCCGGGCAGGCCAGCGATCAGTTCCCCTTATCGCTGTGCATCGGGAACGGGTCTTGGTCCGCGGGCGGCCCGACCGTTGACTGGGCCCTGTTGATGCTGACACGCCGGGATGCGAACCGGTACGAGAGAGGGCCAGGCCGGATGCGGATAGGACTGTGGATCGACGACGACCAGCAGTCGGTCGACGAGGTGCGACGACGGCTGCACACGGCGGCCGAAGCCGGATTCGGTGCGCTCTGGCTGAGCGAACGCGGCGGGTGGGACCCACTGACCCTCCTGGCCGCCGCCGGCCCCGCTCCGTCCGGTGTCCCGGTCGGGACGTCCATCGTGCGGACCTACCCCCGGCACCCGCTGGCGCTGGCGGCGCAGGTCCTGACGGCCCAGGCCGCCACCGGCAACAGCCTCGTCCTCGGTCTCGGACCGGGGCCCCAGCCCATCGTCCAGGGCCAGTACGGCTACGACCCCGCGAAACCCGTCGAGAACCTGCGGGAGTACCTCGGCGTCCTGCTGCCGCTGCTGCGCGGCGAACAGGTGGCGCACGACGGCCCGGCCTGGCACGCGGCCGGCGCGATCGCTGTCTCCGGCGTCCCGGCGCCGCCGGTCTACCTCTCCGCGCTCGGCCCGCGAATGCTCCAGCTCACCGGCGAGGTCGCCGACGGGACCCTGACCACCTGGACCGGCCCTCGCACCGTCACCGAGCACGTGCTGCCGCGACTGTCGCGGGCCGCGGCGGAGGCCGGCCGGCCCGTGCCCGCCGTGGCCGCCGGTGTGTGCGTGGGCCTGACGAAGGACGTCGACGGCCTGCGTACCTGGGTCCACGAGGCGTTCGGCGCGGCGGTCGGCCTCCCGAGCTACCGCGCCGCGTTCGACCGGGAAGGAGTTTCCGGCCCCGCCGACATGGTCCTTGCCGGCGACGAGACCACGCTCGAACGCGAGGTCAGCCGCTTCGCCGCGGCCGGCGTGGCAGAGCTGCAGATCATCCCCTGCGGCACCGCGGAGGAACGGGACCGCACCATCGCCTTCGCCGCCGCGCTCAGCGCTCGCACCGGCTAGGGCTCGGGCGACGGCTCGGGCTCGGGTTCGGGCTCGGGCGACGGTTCGGATCCGCACAGCCCGCGCGGTGCGTGACATCCTCGACGCACCGGTTCGGGGAGGGTGTTCGTGGCGCGAGGCGAGAAGACGAAGGCCGCGGACCTCGACGCGGCCGTGCTGTCCGCGGCTGCCATCGGTGGTGCGGCAGGCGCGTCGCTCGCCGCGCACCGCGGCTGGCGGGCCAGCGGCCGGGGGGCGCTGGTGGGGGCGGCTGCGCTGGCGGCCTCCGAAGCCGTCGCGCGTGTCCGGCAGCGGCCGGGTGAGATACCCGCGCTGTGGCAGCGGATCGCGACCAGCGCGGCGCTCGTCGCCCCCGCCGGCTGGGCGGCCGGGCGGCTGACCGGCGCGGGCGCGGTCGCGGTGGGAGCGGCGACCGGCGGCGTCGGCGGCCTGCTGGGGCTACGGCCGCAGAAGGTGCTGCTCGGGCCTCCGTTCGGTGCGGCGGTCGGAGCAGTGCTGGCGGCTCGTGGCCGCCCCGTCCCGGCTGCGGTCGTCGCCGGCGTCACGATGGCGGCCTACCGGACGGCGTCGTCGCTGGTGTTCCGCGACCCGCAGGTGGGTCTGCTCGCCGAACGGGTCCCGGCGACACAGCTGCCCTTCGTCGTGCCGCTCCAGGCACGTTCCCGGCGGGTCGGCACCGGCTACGTACGCGAGCTGGCCGAGGAACTCGGCGGCCACTACGCCGCCGCCGCGGCCGACGTCGGGATCGTCGCCTCGCTGGACGACCTGGCAGGCCCGGACTTCGAACCGGCGACCGCCGACCCGCTGGTCCGGGAGTTCTACGAGCACACCACCCGTTTCGCCCTCGACATCGTGCCGCGATGGCGCCCGTGGGTCCGCCCTGGTTACCTGCTCTACCGCAGCGCCCTCGCCCGCCCGCTGGGCCAGGCGAACGTGCCGATGAACCAGCGGGAGACCCAGCGGGGCATCCGGAGCCGCATCGACACCATCACCCTTCCCGATACCGACGCGGTTGCGGTACGCGGCTGGATCCGTTCGTTCGCCGACACCGACGAGCCCATCTACGTGGGCATCTACACCACCTATCGCCATGGCGACCGGGGCTACGTCAGCGTCGGCTTCCCGCTCCCCCAGGCCAGTTTCACGGCCACCCTGCTGCCGCGTTCCCGCCCGGACGGCGGTCTGACCCTGACCAGCAGCAGCGACCTGGAGCACCCCGGCCACTACCTCGCCTATTGTGACCCGGCCGACGGTTCCCTCACCGCGCTGACCGTCCACGGCTTCACCGAGGACCTCGACGTGTACCGGCAGGGCGGCGATCTCCGCGCCGAACACGCGTTCTCCCTGTTCGGCATTCCCTTCCTCGTCCTGCACTACCACATCACTCGCAAATCTCCGAACGAACCCTGAGGCGAACGAGTAGAGCAGGCGTCAGCTGGATGAATTCCTCAAGGTCACCGAGAGCCTTCAGCCGCGACCGCTCCATCCGGCCGTCAGCCAGGCACATCGCGGTTATTCCGGCGAGGCGCATGGCGGTGGGGTTTGACTGTCCGCCAGAAACTCCGTCATCAGCTCGGCACGTTCCGCGAGTAGTGCCTTCTCGCGTTCGTGCATCGCGGTCACGCGTGCGCCATCACCGGCGACATGCGCGGCGTCCATCTCCGCCTTCACCCGGCTGAGTTGCGCGGCGATCTCACCTGCTCGGGCATTGGCGAGGGCGAGATCGAGGGCGGATCGGGGCAGGGCGGTCGTCCCGGGCGGAGCAGCTTCCGGTACGGCGGCGATGGCTGCGAGGGCTCGGCGGCGAGCTTCCTCGGCGCTGATGCCGAGACGGGTCAGAAACTCGGCGGTGCGGCCATCATTCGCTACCAGCAGCCCGAGCAGGAGATGCCCGGAGCCCACGTAGACATGGTGCAGCGCCTGACTTTCAGGCAACGACGCCCTCAGGACAGCCTGCGCGCGCGGCGTGAACGGGTTGCGTTCCCGCGAGGGGGGCCGGCTCGCGCCGACGGCAGCCACGACCGCCGACCGGGCGTCGGCCAGCGTGAGGCCGAAGGAACTCAGTACGAGGCTCGCGGGCCCGGTATCCTCCCGGACCAGGCCGAGCAGAAGATGCTCCGTGTCGATCCGGTCGTGGCCGAGTCCCCTGGACTCCTCCTCCGCGAGGAAGATGGTCTGCCGGGCGCTGTCGGTGAACCTCTCGAACATCAGCACCTCTCGGGACGCGTCCGGTTCTCACCTCACGATAGATCGCCGTTCCTGAGGAGTCCGGGTACTCACCGAGACCGCCAGGTATCCGGGCCGGACACGTGGCGCGCGATTCCGCGGACGAAGTCCGCAAGGTCACCGAGATTCTTCAGGCGAGTGATGACGATGCCGTCGTCGACATCGACGTAGTCGTGCACGAGGACGTTCCTGAAGCCGACGGCCTTGCGGAGAGACTGGGCGAGCACCGGGTCCAGTACACCGTGGGCACCGAGAAGACGGACGGCGTCGCCGTTGTCAGCTGGTGGGCCCCAGCCCTCTGTCGCGCAGATGTGCTGCGCCACGTCGACGCACGCCTCGATCGCCGTCACGAAGGTGTACTTGACGCCGCGCAGCCAGATCGGGTCAGCACGACGTTCATCGTCGGCATCCGCTTCGCGGCGGAGCACGGACAGGTCATCGGTGACCGCGCGGAGGAGGCGCAGAACCCGGGCTTCGTCGACCACGCGCTACGTCCTCCTGGCCAGCAGGGCCGCAGCGAACTCGCGGTGCGCGCGTGTGATCCTCGGGAGCTCGTCAAAGTAGATCTTTCTGGTCATCGCCTCCCAGCGCACCCTCGCAGCCCGGTCGTCCTCGAAGAGCAGTCGGCCACCGGCCGCGACCCTGCCGGCGAGCTCAAGCGGAGCACGGTCGAGGACGAGGAGATCGACGCCAGCTGGCAGCAGTACATCGAAGGAGTGCGGGGGCCGCGTCCCGCCGAAGTAGGCCGCGATGTCGATGTCCGACTCTGCCCGCGCCCGACCGTCGGCGCGACTGCCGTGCAGGTAGGCGAAACGAGCGCCGGCCTGACGCAGTGCGGCGACAGCGTCCTGGGCCGCCGCGGGCGTCTCGTCCATGCACCGATCTTCCCAGACCGAACGGCTGTGCGGCGTTCGCCCTGCACTCGCGTCGCCGATCCCCATCGGGTGGACGCCGACAGTTCCGAAGCTCTGCGCCGACGATGCCAGCCGAGATCGACCGCTTCGCCGCTGTGGGTGCGGCGGGGTTCCCGATCATCCCCTGTGGCGCCGCCACCAAGCGGGAGCGCACCATCGCGCTCGCATCAGGAAGGACACAGAACGTCGCGCGGCCCGCGCCCACAGTCTCTAAGGTCGCAGGGGACATCAGCTTTCTGACGGTGTGTCCAACCATTCGAACGGAGCATCTTCTTCGACCACCTCTGCCCCGGGAGTCGACGTCATGCGCAGACACCTGCTGTGGGCCGTGCCCCTCACCCTCACCGTCGTTTCGGGTGCCCTGAATGCCGCCGTTCTCCCGGATGACGATCAGACGGCCTCTGTCGGCGCAGCCCGCACGGTGGCTGGCGTCATCACAGGCCTGGTCTTTCTGGTCTCGCTGATGGCCACCCTCGTCCTCGGCATCGTCGCCATGGTTGAGGCTCACCGGGCAGACCGCGCAAGGGCAGCAGCCACCGCCGCGGCGCACCAGGCCAGTGCACGCGATGCCGCACGCCATGGCTGGGACGGAGCCGCGTACCTTCTCCGTCATCTGACCGCGGGCCTGTTCCCCGCTCCGGTGACCATCTGGGGCCTGGTGCTGCGGCCCGGAGAGGAGGCACACCTCGTACTCCCAGCCACCTACTCCCGTTACTACGGCGGCGACAGCGGCTATACGCACGTCAACGGCTTCTTCATGGGGAGCCTGCCGTTCGTGGCCGCCGGCTACGCGCTGACAGCGATAGGAAACACGGCGCGCCGTAACGCGGCGTTTGCCGAGGCGGCACAACGATGGCGCGAACAGCAGACCGTGCAGGTCGTCGTCACAAACCAGCGTCTGATCTGCCAGACCTGGCAGAGTTGGCTGACCTTCGACTACGCCGGGGTCCGCGCCTTCTACCCCGAGCCGGAGAACTGGTCTCTCGTCATCGACTTTCCGGATACCCCGCCGCTGCGTCTGAGCGGCGCGAACAGCCCAGCGATCGCCGCCTACGTCACCTGGGCCCTGCACGGAGTGCAGGGCCTGCGCAGTCATCCCGCGCTCGCGCCACTCCGCGCGGCGGCGCAGCTCCCAAGCTGACGGCCAATCCAGGCACCTGCCGGACGTGCACCTCGCGGCGTATGACGAGCGACTGTCCGCCTACAACGCCCGCTTCGGCCTGGACGGCGCCTGGAGCGACCGTGCCCTCGCCCGCCTCTCGGGGGCCCCGAGTCGATGGCGGGCCGCCACCGCCTACGCGAGACCCTGGAACGCCTGGGCCTGCCTTCCCGCTGACCGATCGCGGGAACAGTCGGGAACAGTCGGGAACGGCCGCACCGGGAGCCGTTCCCGACCAGTGGTGACTGCGGGCTCCGCGGTCGTCCGTCCGCCGGTTGTTACCAGGTGGCGGTCAGGCGCTCGGGGTGTGGACCAGCGAACCACTGATCGTCTGCGGGTTTGTGAACAGTGCGAGGAGCGGGCACTCCGCCTCGACGGTCCGGAACAGCGCGTCGATCTCCTCGGTGGTGGCCGGGGAGGTGACGGACGCCTGGAAGGTGATGGCGTGGGGTTCGCGGGGCACCCCCTCGAAGCCGGGCTGACCGGCCCGGGGCTCGATCCGGCCCTCGACCTCGACCCTGATCTCGTCGAGCGGTATCGCCAGCCGGGCGGCGACGATCTCGAAGACGTGGGTCAGGCAGCTGGCGAACACGCCGAGCACAAGCTCCGGGGAGCTGGGCCCGAGGTCGTAGCCGGCGAAGTCGGGCTGCGAGTCACTGAGGATCTGGTGGTCGCGGATCCGGATGCGCCGGACACCGCTGCGCCCCTCCGCGGTGGACTGCGCCTTCAGCACCACCGGACCCACGAAGGTACCCGCGGCGACCGCGGCCTCGCGTTCGGCGCACCGCCGCCCGCTTGTGGACGAGGAACTCCCGCAGGCCAGGGCCCGACCCGACCGAGGTGGGCTCGTCCCGCCCGGTGCGGTGGCGCCCGCCGGTCTCCTCCCCCGGTGCCGCGCCGGCCGCGGCGGGCGTTCCGGCGAGCCCGGATTCGATGGCGGTTGATGTGTCGGTCATCAGCATGACCTTCCGTTCCAGAGACAGTGATGCCCTGATGCCACACCATTCCGACGGACACGCGCAACTCTGCGCAATCGCGCTGCAGCAGATGCGTAACAGAACTGTCCGCACCGCCGCCCTGTCACTTCCGTGACAGCCGGGATTCATCCATCGAGTGGAGGATCGAAACTCCGGAGCCTCCGCGGCGCGGGCCTGACCATGGATGGAGCTTGTATGACGCACGGAAATCCGCACCGACAGTCCGGGCCCGGCCAACCCTCCCCGACAACACGGTGCCAGGCGCGTCTGGTGGCCTTGGCTGGTCTGCTCGGCCTGCTCGGTCTCGTGGTGACAGCCTGCGGGAGCAACGACCGCAACGAGGTCGTCACCTTTACCGACGCTCACGGCAGAGTCTGCACAATCATCGTCAACACCGACGGCAACGAGGACTCCGATGTGGACTCGTCCGCGCCGGACTGCGAGTACCCGCCGCAGGGCCGCACCCCCGGGCCTGCCACCTACGCGCCCCTCCCCAGCCCCTGACCAGCAATCGGGCCGGCAGAACCTGTCGCTCATCTCTCGGCGCCCGGCCGCACCAGGCCTGACTCATAGGCCACGATGGTCAGCTGCACGCGGTCCCGGACATCGAGTTTCGTCAGCAGGTGGCTGACGTGGGTCTTGGTGGTGGCGAGGCTGATGTGCAGGCTCCGGGCAATCTCCGCGTTCGACAGGCCCTGCGCGACCTCGACCAGCAGCTCGCGTTCCCGGGCGGTGAGGCGCGCGACCGTTTCCCGGTACCGGTCGGACAGGATCGGCTGACCGGCGACCTCGATGTCCGGCGCGGAGTCGAGCAACGCGACGAACCCGCTCCGGACCAGCTCCTGGTCCTCGGCGACCGCCACCGTGATCACTCTGAACCCGGATCTCGGTCACTGTCAGCTCGACGGCGTCGCCTCGACAGGCGATGACGACGTCGGCGGTGGCGTCCGCGGCGTGCTTGAGCACGTTGGTCAGTGCCTCCTGGACGATCCGGAAACTGCACGCCTCGGCCGCTGGTGACAGGCACCGGACGGTCCCTTCAGCGCGCAGCCGGACGGCCGGACCGGTGTCGCGGACCCGGGCCACGCGCGCTTCCACGTCGGCCAACGTGTGCGCCGGAGCGGTCGCGGTCGCGGGACTGTCCCCGGCCGCCGCGCCGATCCCGTCGCCGGCTCCCGGGCCGTCGGCTCCCGGGCCGTCGGCTCCCGGGCCGTCGCCGCGCAGCACCGACAGCAGCTGGCGCAGCTCGTCTTTCACGATCTCGGCCGGACCGGGCCCGACCTGCTCTTCGGAGGCGTGGTGTTCTCCGTGGTCATCCTCGGGGAGGAGATCGGCTGGCGGGGATTCCTCCTGCCCCGCCTGCGCGAGGTGACCTCGCCCCGCCGTGCCGCCGTCATCACCGGCTTCCTCCACGGCTTGTTCCACGTCCCGCTGATCACCTTGACCACCAGCTATGACTCGGTCGGCAGCCCGTGGCTGGTCGCCCCGATCGTCGTGGCCACGATCACCGCCGCCGGCGTCTTCTACGCCTGGCCGTGGGAGCGCAGCGCGAGCATCTGGCCGGTCGCGATGGTCTCAACCCCGCGGACCGCTCCGGTCGTGTCGCTGTCGCCGTGGGCTCAGAGGGCACGCGGGCGACCAACCCCCACCGTGGCCTCCAGCACCAGGCAGAAGATCTGGCCCCAGAAGCTACCCAGAGTCGCGCGCCTCGGTTGGTCACGCTACGTGTCACACAGGATGTGCCGCCGCGATGGCGGCCCGGGGCAGGGGATTGATGGCGCGAGCCGGCCGTTCCGAGGAGGCGGACGACGGTCTCGAGAACTACGCGAGGACCGCTGGCATCACCCAGCGTGATCGCCATCCGCGACCGAACATGATCGGGACAAAGCCGAGCTATCGACTTCCGTCGTAGTCCATACGGGGCTGCCACCAAACCGGCTAGTATGCGGAGTATGCGCGTAACGGCGTTGTCCGATCTCGAGCCAGCGCAGGTCAGTTCAGTTAAGAGAATTTATCTGGAGGCCTTCCCCGCAGGCGAGCGGATGCCGTTCGAGGAGATACTGCAGGACGTCAAGGAGGGTATTCGCGTCGCCTACGTCGCATCTGACGAGGGCACTGCGCTGGGCTTTGCGTCGGCCTACGTGCTCCAGTCGGTCCAGACGTACTTCCTTGAATACCTCGCGATCGACGAGAGTCACCGCGGCGGCGGGATCGGCGGCGAGCTGTGGTACCACATCTGTACCGACGCCCAGCGCCATCGGGGCGTGGCGGCGATTGTCCTCGAGGTCGAGGACCCCGACGAGGCGGATATCGATCCGGAAGCAGCCGTCACACGCCGACGACGGATCTGTTTCTACGAGAACCGAGGCGCCCGCAGGTTGCCCGTCACCGACTTCCGGGTTCCGCTTCTCCAAGGAGACGGCGAACAACCGATGCTCCTGATGTGGGCACCGGCCGCGCGGCCGGATCCGCCGACCGGCGACGAGCTGACCGACCTCGTTCGAGCGCTGTACGTCGAAGGCTACGACCTCCCTCCCGACCACCCACTTGTCATCGCGACAGCTGGAAAGTGACCTCGGATGGAATTCTCAAACGTTGTCGCGCTCGTCGCACTGATACTTTCCATCGGCGCGACGGCGCTGTCCGTGTCGGATGCCAGGCGAAATCGGACGGTCACGACCTACAACAGCACGACCGATCTGGCCCTCCAGGTGGACAGAGTCTTCATCGAGTACCCGCAGTGGCGACCCCATTTCTATGAGAACGAGCCAGTACCGGCGGATGCAGCACACCAGGACCGCAACCAGGTGCTGGCGATCACCGAGTTCTGCCTCGACATCATGGAATGCATCTGGGATCGGAAGCTCGAGTACTCGAAGAAAGATCTCAACTCCTGGCGCGCGTGGATTCTGGATCTCTTCAACTCGTCGCCGGCCATGAGGAGTTACTTCGTCGAGAACAGCACCTGGTATCCCACTCTCATGGGTCTGCACGAGGAGGAACGGTCAGCCTGGTGGCTTGACGGCCCTCCTCCGGCGCCCGCACCGCCTCAGCCGCGGGTCAGCTGATCACTGCGCGAACCCGACCTCCGCTGTCGACCGGGAACCCAGCCCGAGGCACGCGGGCACAAGGCTGGCCGCGACCGTCTCCCGAGCAGATCCCGCGCGCGAGCGTCCCTCGTCCCGAGGGCCCCATCGAGGCCTCGCCCGCTACCGCCAGCCGTAGCGCTGACGCAGTCGGTCCGTGACCTGCTCGAACGGCTCGCGCGACAGGGCCGTCGCCTCTCGGCGCATCCCGCCCTCGTGCACCCGGATCACCCGGTCCAGGTTGGCCCAGGACGGTCGGCGCTCGCCGTCCCACCCGCCCGCGCCGACGGACACGAAGTCGCCCTCGCCGCCATGGTCCTTGCTGGTGAGCTGCACGGCCAGACAGGTGCCCGCGGATTCGACAGCCACCACGAGCACCGGCCGGTCCTTGCCTCGTCCGTCGTTCTCCTCGAACGGCACCCACGTCCAGACGACCTCGCCGGGATCCGGGGCCCCGTCCGACTGCGGCGAGTAGCTCATCCGCACCGGCCCGATGCGACGCGGATCGACCTCCCTGGTGGCGTCCGGCCCGAACTCGCCCGGCGAGAACTCCGCGTTCGCGCGGGACGACCGCGCCCGCTCCCGGGCCGGGTGACTGCGCGCGGATGCCGCCGAGGGGGAAGAGGCAGAGGAGGAGGAACGGGCCGTCGGGGTTGATGCCGACCGCCGCCGGCCTTCCCGCCCCGCCTTCCGCGAGGGTGCCTCACCCCGGCGGCGGCCACTCGTCACCAGGTCGGACACGACCTTGATCAGATCCCCCAACAACCCCATGCCGCCACAGTAATCGGGCCAGCCACAGCTCCTTGAGGAGCAGACACGCGCGCGGCGGCTGACGCAGCGGGCGGACTCTGCTACCAGGCGAAGTGCTCGGGGGCCGTCCGGTAGCCCGGGAAGATCTCGTCCAGCCGGGCAAGCGCCTTCTCATCCAGGCGGACGTCGAGCGCCCGGACAGCGTCGTCGAGGTGCTGCTGGATGCGCGGGCCGACGATCGGCGCGGTAACGGCCGGCTGGCGCAGCAGCCAGGCGAGCGCGACATCACCGGGCTCGTGGCCGAGCTCGGCGGCGAAGTCCTCGTAGGCCTCGATCTGGGGGCGCCTGGCCTCCAGGGCCTGCGCGGCACGGCCTTCGAGGCGCCGCCTGCCCTCTCGCTCCTTGCGCAGCACTCCGCCGAGCAGCCCGCTCTGCAGCGGCGACCACGGGAGGATGCCCACGCCGTGGTGCTGGGCTGCGGGCAGCACCTCCAGCTCGACCTCCCGGGTAAGGAGGTTGTAGATCGGCTGCTCGCTGACCAGACCGAACGTCCCACGTCGGGCCGCGGCAGCCTGCGCCTGGGCGATGTGCCAGCCCGCGAAGTTGCTGCTGCCGACGTAGAGGATCTTGCCAGCCGTGACGGCGACGTCGATGGCCTGCCAGATCTCGTCCCACGGGGTGGCGCGGTCGACGTGGTGGAACTGATAGAGGTCGACATACTCGGTCTGCAGGCGGGTCAGGCTCGCGTCCAGGGCACGGCGGATGTTGAGTGCCGACAGCCTGCCCTCGTTGGGCCACTCCCCCATGGCGCCGTAGACCTTGGTGGCCAGCACGGTGCGCTCCCGGCGCCCGCCGCCCTGCGCGAACCAGCGGCCGATAATCGACTCGGTGTGGCCCGGGCCCTCACCGAGGCCCGACACACCGGCCGAGCGCAGGCCGTAGACGTTGGCCGTGTCGAAGAAGTTGATGCCGTACTCGTGCGCCGAGTCCATGATCCGATGGGAATCGGTCTCGTTGGTCAGCGGACCGAAGTTCATCGTGCCCAGGCACAGGCGCGAGACGGACAGACCGGAACGGCCGAGTTGCGTGAACTGCATACTGGGTGGAGTCCTCTCCGATGAGGGATCGGCCTGCGCCGCCGTGAGACGGGCGGCGTGCCGACACCCAGTCTCCAACTTCAAGCCCGCTTCAGGTCAAGCCCGTCACGACGGTCAGCGCTCGACTCCGCGTGGTCGTCGACGCAACCTCGACATCGAGATGGAGCAGGGGGAACTGCAGCGGGTCGAACGCGGCGCGGTCCGGCTCGGCGCGACGACCTCATACGCGCGGCGGACGCCACCGAGTTGCCGCATCGTGCGGCGCTCGCGGAACGGTGGGCCAGCCTGGCTGGCCGGGACACCTACTCGCTCGGCCTGCGCAACCTCGTCGACGGATCTCTCCGGAACCTGCCAGATCGCGGCGAGCCCGACCGTGCGTAGCAGGACCTGGTCACACGTCCGCGGCGAGCACGTCGACCGCGGTCGCGGCCAGTGCGGGACGGACGACGACGTCGACACCCTCGATCGCGTCGTCCCGGGCACCGGCGAGCACCGCCTCCAGCATCACCTGCATCGTCGGTGACGGAGTGTGATGGACGACCAGAATGATGTCGGGTGACTCGGCCGCGGCCATTGCCAGCTGCGCACTGAAACCGGCGGCGCTGAAGCAGGTAGGCCTGGCGGTCGGCGCACCCCGCCGCCCCTGGACGCTCAGCAGGTCCCGGACACGTCTGAGCCGTTCGAGGTGGGCCAGGCCCATGATCTCGCCCCACCTGACCGCTCCGATCGCGATGAGGCGTTCCTGACCCTGGTCTTCGTGGAAGCCGAAGGCGACGACGTCAAGCTGGTGGCTGGCGCGGGCGGAGGGATCATTGACAACGCCCGTGTAGAGAGCCGGCGGGCCCGACAAACATGATGTCGATGACTCGGCGGCTGTCGCCAATCCACCTGTTGAAGTGTGACCCGCGGCCCTGACTGGCCGAGTTCGGCTCCTTACCGCCGGTTCCCGTTCCCCTGACCAGCCCGGCCGTCGGCGTCCTCATTGCGGTGAGGTGACGGCTGACCAGGCAGTGCGGCTGGCGGTCCGAAGAACTGTCCTTGTCCGAAGCGGCAGCCATGGCGCGCCAATGTACGTGCCTGCTCCTGGTTCTGGACGCCGGTGGCAACGACCGTGAGATCGAGGTCCCGGGCGAGGGCGAGCAGTGCCTGGCGGAGCAGGTCGGCCGGGCTGGCGCTGCCCGTCAGGCCGCCGGCGTAGGAGCTGTCGAACATGAGTATCTGGATCGGCAGCTCGTCGAGCGCCAGAAAGGTGCTCTGTCTCCTGGCGATGGCATTCAGCGCGAGGCGCAGGCCACGGGTGACGCATGTCTGCAGGCTGTGCGCGACCTCGTCGTCGAGGCACTCCATGTCCGTAAGCTTGAGGATCAGGGCCTGGGCGGGGAGGCGGGAGGCCACCAGCGCCGCCTCGACGTCGGGCAGTAGGTCACCAGCCGGCCTCGCCACCGAAACGACGACGCAGACAGCGACGTTCTGCCCTGTCTGCCTTCGGTAGTGGCCGATATCGTGGCAGGCGCGGCCGAGGATCAACTGCTCGAGCTGTGCTCTTAGCCCCGCTCCGGTCGCGACGGTGACCGTCTGCTCCGCCGTGAACGACCCGAGTGTCGGATGGTGCCAGCACGGTGAAGCCTGAAACGCCACCGTGTGATGGTGGGTCAGATCGACGATCGGCTGATAGAGGACATCGATGACGCCGCCGGCGGGATCCCCCCGCAACAACTGGGACAGCGCGAGCTGAGCCGTCGGCGACCAGCCGTGAGCGAAGATGTCAGGATCGTAGACGACCAGGCTGTTTTTTCCCCGCCGCTTGGCCGCGTACATGGCGAGATCCGCCTGCTGGACCAGGTCCTCGGCACTTATCGAGGATCCCGGCACGGCGATTGTCAGGCCAAGGCTCGCGTGAATGGCGCACGGCTGCCCGGCGAGAAAGCACGGTGCCCGGACCACCGCGGCCACCCTCCTGCCGACCGCCTCGGCGTCCACGGCATCGTCCGCCAGAAGAACCGCGAACTCGTCGCCACCGAGACGGGCGACCGTGTCCGAGGGCGGTACGCAACCAAGCAGCCGCCGAGCGGTTATCATCAGCAATTCGTCTCCGGCCGGATGGCCCAGGGTGTCGTTGACACTCTTGAAGTCATCGAGATCGCAGAAGAGCAGAGCCAGCCGGTCACGGGCTCGCCGAGCGACCACCTCTTCCACCCGGTCGCCGAACAGCACACGGTTCGCCAGCCCGGTCAGCGGGTCATGGAGCGCCTGGTGGTGCAGCTGGCGACGGCTGCGCTGAACCCTGTCCAGCAGCTTCTGGTTGTCCGCCAAAGTAAGCATCTGCCGGATCAGTACCAGCAGCACGAGCGCGAGGAGACCGAATATTTCGATCGGTTCGACCCGCGCCTCGGTTGACACCTGAAATCCCACCAGCATGCCCAGCGCGGACAGCGGAACGTACGGAAGGAATATCCTCATCCAGCGTACGCCGGGTCCGGCCCGCCAGCCAGCCCATCGGGCGCGCCACGAGGCCCTGCGGTCAGAACCGGATTCAGGACCCAGGGGGGCAGCGGCAACTACAGAGCCAGTCGATGGCCGTGGTGGCGCGATACAGGCAAGCCCGATCATCACAGTGCCAATGACGTTGGCGGCTTCGATTTGCAGGGGCTCCGGTTGGCCACTCGCGATGAAGTAGAGCGACACGTGCAGAAGTATGGTGATAGAGGCCAGCCCGCCGCCGAGCAATGCGAACGACCTGTTCTGGTGCGGGCGCCGAAACGCCGCCACGAGCAGGAGGGTGATCAGTAGCAGGAGACATCCGAAGCCGAACGCCAACAAAGCCGCGAGACTGACTGGTGTGGGTGCTCGCGCACGCACCAGAGGCTGGAGGACGGCCACCCAGCCGAGCAGGCTCAGCGAGCCGGCGAGGAGCACCGCGTCCATGACGGTGACAGTCCGCCAATGGGTGCCGTGCTGGCCGGCTCGGCGCACCGGGTCGTCCTCCGGGCTGAGTGGGTCGGTGGGAAAAGCCAGCAGCGCGGCAACGGATGCTGGAATGAACGCCAGATACGCCGGCTCCGTCCCCGACAAGGGTGGCACCGGGCTCTGGCCCGCGAACAAAGCCCTGACGGAAGTGATCGCCAGGCCGGCTGCCACCGTGATCCATCCGGCGAGAAGGAGCACTCTCCAACGTCGCTCGCCACCCCTCGCTCGCCGTGCAGACCACAGTTCACACCCACCCTGGAACGCTATGGCGGCCATGCCGCAGGCGCTGACAACCAGGTCAGCGGTGCGCGAAGGAAGGATGAAAGAAGCGAGCATGACTGCGGCCGCGACAGCCGCCCACACGCAGACTGTTCGGCGGAAAACGGTCGCACCGCAGTTCGGTGCGTCGCACTCCGCCGCGGCCACTCGAGTGATCTCCGCGCGCGACATCGTCCTCTCCGCCTGGGATCATTTCCGTCCACCCGACCTGGATCTTCCTGCCAGCCGGAATGGATCGCCGCGACGCAGCCCCCTCGGACTCATCCAACCGAAAGTGGCGCCAAATTCTGCCAGAGTGATGGCACGTACATTAGTACGGGTGGACGAAGACCGCCAACGAGGCGAGGAGGCCCGCTGGTACCGTGCGTTCCTCGCCCCAATCCCAGCGCCTTTTCCACGCCGCCACTGCGTCGACATCGCGCAGGTCTACCGGAACCGACGGCGCACCGGCCCTGGGGCAGGACGGTTCTCAGAATTGCGTCTCACAACGGTTCGGACCGGCCCGGCCCGAACCGGGTCCGACCGAGCGATCCGGGCACAGCCAGCCCCTGGGGCATCAGGCTCGCGGCCACCGTCATCCCCGGGCTCACAGGCACACCGGGTCCGACAGTTCCCGATCGTGACCATCTGAGCTGGGCAGGCTCCAACAGGCAGGCTGGCAGGCAGGGTGTCAGTATTCGGCCCGGGGGGACGTCGACCCGGCTCTCCCGGCGGCGTGGCGGCAGCGACCAGCCCGCGGATCAGGGGCAGCCACACGACGAACGGGCGTCCGACCGCTGTCGGCCGGACAACGGCCGGCCAAGCCCACGGGGACAGGACGACCGATGACGAGACGGCGGTGACCGGGCGAACGGCGCACGCCGCACAGCCCACCCTGGCGCCCGTCCTGAGTGGGCGGATGCTGTTGTTCCTCGTGCTCGGTGATGTCCTCGGATCGGGGATCTACGCGCTCACCGGGCAGATCGCCGCCGACGTCGGCGGGATGATCTGGGCACCGTTCCTGATCGCCTTCGCACTGGCGTTCCTCACCGGGACGGCCTACGCCGAACTTGTCGGCAAGTATCCCCGGGCGGCCGGAGCAGCGCTCTACGCCAACGAGGCGTTCCGCCGCCCGTTTCTCACCTTCATGGTCGGCTTCACCGTGCTGGCCGCCGGGATCACCTCCACCGCCACGGCCGCGCGGGCCATCGGGGGCAAGTACCTCGCGGAGTTCGTGGCGGCCCCGACGGTCGTCGTCGCGGTCATGTTCATCCTGCTGACCGCGGTCCTCAACGCCCGCGGGATCGAGGAGTCGGCCCGGGTGAACCTTGTGCTCACCGTGATCGAGCTGACCGGGCTGTTGCTGATCGTCGGGATCGGCGTGCACGCGCTGGCTACCGGAGCGGGCGAACCGGGACGGGCCTTCGAGCTGCGTGCCGAGGGGCCTGCGCCGCTCGCCCTGCTCGCCGGCACGACGCTCGCGTTGTACGCGATGCTCGGCTTCGAGAACTCGGTGAACCTCGTCGAGGAGGCCCGCCGGCCGCGCCGGGACCTGCCCCGGGCGCTGTTCGGCGGCATGTTCATCGCCGGCACGGTCTACCTGTTCGTCGCGTTCACCTGCGCGATGCTGGTGGATCCCGACATCCTCGCCGGCTCCGGCGCCCCGCTGCTGGAAGTGGTGAAGGCCTCCGACGTGCCGGTGCCGTCGAAGCTGTTCGCCGCGGTCGCGCTGGTCGCGGTCGCCAACACCGCCCTGATGAACATGGTGATGGCCTCCCGTCTCGTCTACGGCATGGCTGCCCAGGGCACGATCCCGACCGTCTTCGCGCGGGTGCTGCCCGGCCGACGCACCCCGCTGACAGCGATCGGCTTCGTGACGGCCCTGGCGGTGGTATTGGCCAGCACCGGCCAGCTGGCCGGCCTCGCCGACACCACCGTCGTGCTCCTGCTGCTGGTCTTCTTCGTCGTCAACATCAGCGCGCTGGTGCTGCGCCGCGAGCCCGCCCCGCCGGGCGCCTACCGTGCCCCCACCTGGGCCCCGGCGCTCGGCGCGCTGTCCTGCGCGGCGCTGGCCTCCCCGCTGGTCCACCGCGAGGGCACCGTCTATCTGCGGGCCCTCGGCCTGCTCGCGCTCGCCGCCGTCCTCCTCCTGGCCCAGAAAGCTGTCAGCGGCCGGTTCGGTGCGGGTGAGTTATCTGGTGCCGCCAGACCGCCCTGTCACAGTCGTGGGGATCTGATGGTTCTGTGACCGCCGAAGGAGACCCGGTAACGCGTCAGCCCTCCATCGAGCTGGCGGCCGCAGTCGCCGACAAGGGTGCTCAATAGCTAGGATAGGGCGGCGGGCAACTGCCCGGTGAGTAAAGCTCCGGGAGAGACTCCCATCATGCGGCGGAACTCGGCGGTCATACGGGACTGGTCGTAGTAGCCTGCCTCGGCTCGGCGCGGACGGGGTGCGCAGGTGCGCCGCCGGACGCGGCGGCACTCAGCTGGGAGATCCACGGCCGCAGCACGACAGGCAGCAGGTGACGCGTTCGGAGTCGTCATTCACCACCGGCCCCACGATAGAAGCCTGTCCGTGGTGAGCGGCCGCGGTGCCAGCGCCTACAGGGTGTGCCGAAACCTCCTATCCGCCGCGGTATGCCCATTGGCACCGGCGCCCACATGATCCTTGCCACCGGTGCCACCGGTGCCACCGGCACCGTCGGTCGCGAAGTCGTCCGGCTTCTGGTCGCCCGTGGCGCGGCGGTCCGCGCGATGACACGCAACCCCGCGAACGTTCCCGCCTCGCTCGGTGTGGACATCCGTGGATGTAGAACCTGTTGGGCCGACCGAGGGCGGTATGAGGAGCATGCGTAGTGGATCTGGTCGCAGAATTTTCGCGGAGCCGGGCGTCGTCCGGTCACGCTTGGGCAGCCGGCCACCCCCGGACCTCTCCGGCCGGTAGGTCTCCGAAGCCTGGTCGAATACCAGGTAAGGAGGGGTTCCCCGTAGTCCGCGCCACCAGGACATCCGCCTGGCAGTAAGATCGCAAGGTAGCTTGCTTGAAGCGGACGTATGTCGGCCCGCCACGCATGAGACGATATCCTGGTGGTCGGCGTGTCACGAACGACGGGGCACATGTCTCGGCTACCGGGAGACTCTGCGAGTGAGTGGTTTGTCGACCGACGAGGTCTCCGCGCTGGCTGAGGCTTTTCCGGATCCGGTCTCGGCCAAGCGCGTGCTGATAAACGCAGGCCTGCCCGCAGGGAGAATCCCCACCTGGAACACTCCGGACGCCGAGAGCTTCTGGTCGATGGTGTCGGTTCTGATTCGCAACGGGGTGCTGCTCGACGGACGTGAGGCGGTGCTCGTCGCTGCTCTGGACATGTACCCGGCGAATCGGGTGTTCGCTGCCGGAGCCGGGGAGACGAAGTCCGCGTGTACCCGGCCTCTCACCAGGAGCACCGGGTCGCCTGACCTGCCGAACAAGAACGTACCGCTTGTGCTGGGGCGCATTCCGCAATGCCCGCCATGCTTTCAGTACCGCACCGACGTCTACAGTCAACTCTCAGCCGACGAGAACTGCGGGACCGTACAGGTCCTCACCGGAATGCGAGGCATCGGCAAGACACAGATCGCCGCCGCCTACGCTCGCAGCCGTATAGACGATCAATGGTCCACCATCGTCTGGATCAACGCCTCGACGAACGACGACATAGTCGCCGCTTTCGCCGAACTGGCCGCAGCACTCTACCTGCGCGTCAAAGATGACAACGTCATTTCTGCTGCAGACCGTGCGAGACTCTGGCTCCATACCGCCGAGCGATGCCTGATAGTTTTTGACAACGCTCTGGACTCCGACGTCGTGCGGCCCTGGCTTCCGGTCTCGGGGAAATCTCAGATCCTGATCACGACCACGCAACGCGACTTCGACGACCTTGGGCTGTTGGTCGAGGTCGATATTTTTACCGACAGGGAGGCTCTGGCCTTCCTACGAGAGCGTACCGGTCTGGACGACGATCTGGGCGCACGGGGAATAGCCTCGGAGGTCGGGCACCTACCCCTCGCCCTAGCCCATTCCGCCGCTGTCATCCGTCGCCAGCGCCTGCAGTACGACGTCTTTCTGCAACGGTTGCGGACGATCCCGGTCGCACATTACCTCAGTCGCCGATCCGGCGATCCCTATCCGCACAGTGCCGCCGCCGCCATTCTGCTGTCTATCGAATCATGCGTGCACGACCACCCGCCGACAAACTCCCTGATTGACCTGCTATCACTGCTCTCGCCGGGTGTCAACGGCCAGTTCGTGGTGGCTCTGGCGCAAATTCCGTGAAGGAGGGTGTGATGATCTCTATCGGTCGAGGAGGACGCGCTTGCGGAGCAGATCGGGCTCGGCGCGGCCGTACATCTGACGTTTCAGCATCTTGATCCGGTTG
>NZ_JBFLUG010000062.1:0-45924 GCF_041008525.1 Parafrankia sp. FMc2
CAGCCCACCAGACGATCCGCCGTCAAACCCTCCACCACACCGTCATCCACCACACCCGCCGCATGCACCACCGACACCACCGCATCACCCGCAACCAACCCCACCAACCCCTCCACCTCACCCCGCACCGACACATCACACGCCACCACCTCCACCCACACACCCCCAGAAGAAAGCTCCTCCACCAACTCGACCGCACCCTCCGCGTCCAACCCACGACGCGACGCCAACACCAGACGCTCCGCACCATTACCCGCAGCCCACCGCGCCACCGCAGCACCCAGACCACCCGTACCACCCGTAATCAGCACCGTCCCCCGCGGACGCCACCCCCCACCAGAAACAACCGGCACAGAAACAAGCCGCCGCACCAGAACCCCACTACCCCGAACCGCAACCTCACCCTCACCAGAAGAACCAGAAAGAACCCCCACCACCCGCACCAAAGAACGCCGATCAAGGCTTTCAGGAAGGTCCAACAGGCCGCCCCACCGGTCCGGATGCTCCAGACCGACGACCCGGCCCAGACCCCACACCTGCGCCCGCACCGGATCCACCACACCATCCGACCGGCCCGTCGACACCGCACCCGACGTCACCAACCACACCGGCGCCGCAATATCGGCATCACCCAACGCCTGCACCACCACCAGACTGTCCGCCAACGGCGCCGCGCCCAGCCCGACCAGCGACACCACACCCGCCACCGAACCAGCGGGCACGTTCGGTCCGGACGTCAGCAACCGCAGCGACTCCGCCAGAACGGTCCGGTCCGCACCCGACTCGACCGCGACCGGCACCACATCCGCACCCGCCGCCGCCAGCGCACCAGCCAATTCCACGCCCACCAACGCCGCGCCCGGCCCGGCCTCGGCGCCGAGCAGCAGCCACGTCCCCGACAGAGCAGCCGCACCCGGGTCCGCAGCCGGCTTCCACACCACCCGGTACTGCCACCCATCCGTGACAGCCGCCTCCCGCCGACGCGCACGCCACGACGCCAACGCCGGCAGCACCGGCATCAACGACGCCGCATCCACCTCCAACCGCTCCGCCAACCCCGCCAGATCAGACCGCTCCACCGACTCCCAGAAACCCGCCTCCACCACATCACCGACCACCACCCGAACCGGCGCCAACTCCAACCAGAACCGGCTCCGCTGGAAGGCATACGTCGGCAGGTTCCCCGCCGGCCGAACGCCCGTCCCGTCGAACAGCCCCGCCCAGTCCACGACCACCCCATGGACATGCAGCCGGGCCAACGCCGTCAGCGCCGTCGAAACCTCGTCACGGTCACGGCGCAGCAGCGACACGAACACACTGCCCTCGGCATCCGACAGCACCTGCGCCACCATCGCCGTCAACACACCATCCGGACCCGCCTCAACAAACCGCGTCACCCCAGCCCCAGCAAGGGCCACGACAGCGTCCGCGAACCGCACCGGCTCCCGCACCTGCCGCACCCAGTACGCCGGATCCGACCACTCACCCGCCCCGACCAGACGCCCCGTCACCGTGGAAACCACCGGAACAGTCGGCTCCTCGAACCTCAGCCCCCGAACAATGGCCGCGAACTCGGCCAGCATCGGCTCCATCAACGCCGAATGAAACGCATGACTCGTCCGCAGCCGCGTCGACCTCCACCCACGCACAGCCGCCAGCTCCGCAGCAGCATCGATCGCCTCCGCGTCACCCGACAGGACAACAGCGGTCGGACCGTTCACCGCAGCCAGATCCACCGCGACACCAGCCTCCGCCACAGCGGCGAGAACGTCGGCCTCACCCGCCTGCACCGCGAGCATCGCCCCGCCCGCGGGCAACGCCTGCATCAGCCGACCCCGCGCCGCCACCAACACCGCCGCATCCGCCAGATCCAACACCCCGGCCGCATACGCAGCCGCGATCTCACCAATCGAATGACCCACGAGAATGTCCGGAGTCACACCCCAGTGACGCAGCAACGCCGTCAGCGCCACCTCGACCGCGAACAACGCCGGCTGCGCATACCCCGTCTGATCCAACAGCCCCGACTCGTCGCCGTCGACGGCGACGACGCCGTCGATCAGCTCCCGCAGCGGCCGATCCAGGTGCAGGTCAAGATGCGCACAGACCGCATCGAACGCGTCCGCGAACACCGGGAAGGCGTCATACAGCTCCCGGCCCATACCGATCCGCTGCGCACCCTGACCGGTGAACACCACCGCCAACCGGCCCGACCCCGCAACCCCACGCACCACATTCGACGCAGAAACACCAGAACGAAGAGCCTCCGCACCAGCCCGGAAACCAGTCCCGTCGGCGGCGAGGACCACCGCCCGATGCGCCAGCACCGCCCGCCGCACCGAAGCCGCGCCAAGAGCCGGAAGGTCCGCCGCCACGCCGGCCAGGCGTTCCACCTGGGCCAGCAATGCGCTTTCGTCATGGCCCGAGATCAGAACAGGAACCACCGGCAGCGCCACGCTGACGGGTTCGGACGGCAGATCGATGTCAGGTGCCTGCTCGATGATGACGTGGGCGTTGGTGCCGCTCACGCCGAACGAGGAGACTCCCGCGCGCCGCGGCCGGCCGTTCTCCTCCCACGCCCGGGACTCCGTGAGCAGCTGCACCGCCCCCGCGGCCCAGTCGACGTGGGGGGACGGAGCATCCACGTGCAGGGTCGCCGGCAGCATCCCCTGGTCCATTGCCAGGACCATCTTGATGATGCCGGCGGCTCCGGCGGCGGCCTGGGTGTGACCGATGTTCGACTTGATCGACCCCAACCACAGCGGCTGACCTTCGGGCCGACCCTGGCCGTAGGTCGCCAGCAGCGCCTGCGCCTCGATCGGATCACCCAGCGTCGTACCCGTGCCGTGGGCTTCCACAGCGTCCACGTCGGCAGGCGACAGGCCCGCGCTGGCCAGCGCCTGGCGGATCACCCGCTGCTGGGCCGGGCCGTTCGGCGCCGTCAACCCGTTCGACGCACCGTCCTGGTTCACCGCCGAACCACGCACCACCGCCAGCACCCGACGGCCGTCCCGGCGCGCGTCCGACAGACGCTGCACCAGCAGCACCCCGGCACCCTCCGACCAACCCGTCCCGTCCGCCGACGCGGCAAACGACCGGCACCGGCCATCCGGCGACAGACCCCGCTGACGCGAGAACTCCACGAACACATCCGGGTTCGGCATGACCGTGACGCCGCCGACCAGTGCCATCTCCGCCTCGCCGGCGCGGATCGCCTGCGCGGCCAGATGCAGGGCGACCAGCGACGACGAACACGCGGTGTCGACGGTGACCGCCGGGCCCTCGAGACCGAACGTGTACGCCAACCGCCCCGAGATCACACTCGACGCCGTACCGGTCAGAAGATGGCCTTCGAGATCGCGCAGGGATTCCGCGGGTCCGTTGCCGTAGCCCATCTGGGTCGCGCCGATGAACACACCGATCGGGCGCCCACGCAACCCCGTCGGATCAATACCGGCCCGCTCGAACGCCTCCCACGACGTCTCCAACAGCAGACGCTGCTGCGGATCCATCGCCAACGCCTCACGCGGCGAAACCCCGAACAACCCCGCATCGAACTCGCCCGCGTCATAGAGGAAACCACCATCGCGGGCATACGACGTCCCAAGAGCGTCAGGGTCCGGGTTGTACAGGGAATCCAGATCCCAGCCACGGTCCGTTGGGAAACCACCGATGGCATCCCCGCCCGCGGCCAGCAGATCCCACAGAGCCTCCGGCGTGTCCACACCACCCGGAAGCCGCAGCCCCATACCCACGATCACAACCGGGTCGTCGGTCGTCGACACGACCAGGGGAACGAGCGACGCCCCGACCGAGGCCGCCCCGGAGACCTCGGAGAGCAGGAAACCGGCCAGCCGCTGCGCGTTCGGATAGTCGAACACCAACGTCGCCGGCAACCGCAGACCCGTCACCCGCACCAGCCGGTTCCGCAGCTCCACCGCCGTCAGCGAATCAAAACCGAGATCCCGGAACGCCCGGTCCGCCGGCACCTCATCCGCCGAACCATGCCCGAGAACCCCGGCCACCTCGGAACGCACCAGCTCGACGACCACCCGCTCCCGCTCACCCACAGGAAGACCCGCCAGCCGCTGCGACAGCGACGACACCACGCCACCGCCGGCCACTGCCGACGCCGCCAGCGCGACCGCCTCCGGCAGATCGGAGAACAACGGCCGGGGACGCGCCGCGGTGAACACCGGCAGGAACACATCCCACCGCACATCCGCCACCACAACCACGTCATCAGCGGCTGCACCGTCCGCGACGGAGCCGGCCACAGGTGCGGAGCCGACCGCCTGGGCGAGTACGGAGACCGCGCGCTCCGGGTCCATCGCGGTCAGGCCCTGGCGGCGCAGCTGCCCGGCGACCGTCTCGTCGGCCGCCATCCCGACCTGCGCCCACGGGCCCCACGCCACCGCCGTACCGACCCGGCCGGCAGCGCGGCGGCGCAGGACCAGGCCATCCAACGCGGCATTCGCGGCGCCGTAGGCGGCCTGCTCACCGCTACCCCACACCCCCGAGATCGAGGAGAACACCACAAAGGCATCCAGCGGGGCGTCGCCGAGCAGCTCGTCCAGATGCAGTGCACCCGCGACCTTCCCCGACACCACCCGATCCAGATGATCGGCATCCACCTCGGCCAGCGCCCGGTCCTCACCGACACCGGCCGCGTGCACCACCGCCGACAGCTCACCCACATCCGCCAGCAGACCCGCCACCGCCGCCCGATCCGCCAGATCACACGCCAGCACCTCGACCACGACGCCGTCGGCGGACAGCTCGTTCACCAGCTCGGCAGCACCCGTCGCAGCCAGCCCACGCCGGCTCACCAGCACCAACCGCTCCGCACCACCACGCGCGGCCCACCGCGCCACCGCAGCGCCCAACCCACCCGTGCCGCCGGTGACCAGCACCGTGCCGCGCGGACGCCACCCGGCGCCTGCCCCGGAACCGCCCCCCGCGTCCGCGGCCGTCAGCGGACCCGGGACCAGCCGCCGGACCAGCAGGCCGCTGCCGCGGACCGCGACCTGGTCCTCCCCGTCCAACAGCCCGCCCAGCACCGCGACCACCCGGGACGCCGCGCGCCCCTCCAGCTCCCGCCCGTCCAACCCCACAGGCAGGTCGAGCAGACCACCCCACCGCTCCGGATGCTCCAGACCCACCACCCGGCCCAGACCCCACACCTGCGCCTGCAACGGATCCACCGCACCATCGGAACGACCCGTCGACACCGCACCCGACGTCACCAACCACACCGGCGCCGCGATCTCGGCATCACCCAGCGCCTGCACCACCGTCAGGCTGTCCGCCAGCGGCGCCGTTCCGAGCCCCGTCAGCGACAGCACTCCGGCGATCGGGCCGGTGGGCTCCTCCGGGCTGGTCACCAGCGAGCGCAGCCGCTCGGCGAGAGCCGTCCGATCCTCGCCCGGTTCGACCGCGACCGGGACGACAACCGCCCCCGCGGCCGTCGCCAGGGAGACCAACGCGGACGCCGTCGGAGACACCGGCCCGGCTGCCTGCTCCGGGGCCGACGCCGAGACTGCGCCTGCAACCGTGGCGGTGGCGGTGGTCGTCGTGGCCACCGGCTCGGCGCTGTCGAGCAGCAGCCAGGTTCCGGTCAGGGACGCCTGGCCGGGATCGGCGGCCGGTTTCCAGACCACCCGGTACCGCCAGCCGTCCGTGGCAGCCGCCAGGCGGCGCTTCGCCCGCCAGGAGGCCAGCGCGGGGAGGACCGGCTCCAGCGACGCCGCGTCCACCTCGAGCCGCTCTGCCAGCCCGGCCAGGTCGGACCGCTCCACCGACTCCCAGAAGGCGGTCTCCACCACGTCACCCGTGGTGATCACCTCGACGGGGGTGGTCTCCAGCCAGTACCGCCGGCGCTGGAACGCATAGGTCGGCAGCTCCACCGCGGGCCGCGCACCTGAACCGTCGAACAGCGCCGCCCAGTCGACGACGACACCGTGGACGTGCAGCCGGGCCAGCGCGGTGAGGATCGTGGACGTCTCGTCGCGCTCGCGCCGCAGCAGCGGGACGAACACGGCGCCGTCGGCGTCGGGCAGCACGTGGCGCGCCATCGCGGTCAGCACACCGTCCGGACCGGCCTCGACGAACCGCGTCACCCCGCTCTCGGCGAGCGTCGCGACAGCGTCGGCGAACCGGACCGGCTCCCGGACCTGCCGCACCCAGTACGCCGGATCCGTCCACTCGCCCGCCCCGACCGGACGGCCCGTCACCGTGGACACCACCGGCAGCGTCGGCTCCCGGAACGTCAATCCGCGGACGACCGTGGCGAACTCGGCCAGCATCGGCTCCATCAGCGCCGAATGGAACGCATGACTGGTCCGCAGGCGTGATGACCTCCAGCCGCGCGCAGCCGCCAGCTCCGCGGCCGCGCCGATCGCCTCCGCCGGACCGGACAGGACCACGGCGGTCGGGCCGTTCACCGCGGCCAGGTCCACCGCGACACCGGCCTCCGCCAGCGCGGCGAGGACATCGGCCTCACCGGCCTGCACCGCGAGCATCGCCCCACCGGCGGGCAGCGCCTGCATCAGCCGGCCCCGTGCCGCCACCAGCACCGCCGCATCCGCCAGGTCCAGAACCCCGGCGGCGTGCGCGGCGGCGACCTCACCGATCGAATGACCCACCACCACATCCGGCGTCACACCCCAGTGCCGCAGCAACGCGGTCAGCGCCACCTCGACCGCGAACAACGCCGGCTGCGCATACCCCGTCTGATCCAGCAGAGCCGGATCGTCACCGTCACCACCGTCGCCGTCACCGCCGCCGATCAGTTCCCGCAGCGGCCGGTCGAGGTGCAGGTCGAGGTGCGCGCAGACGGCGTCGAAGGCATCCGCGAACACTGCGAACGCGTCGTACAGCGCCCGGCCCATGCCGATCCGCTGGGCGCCCTGACCGGTGAAGACCACCGCCAGGCGCCCCTCGCCCGCCGCGCCCGCGACGACCGACGGCGAGGCGTCACCCGCCGCGAGTGCGGCGAGTCCAGCGTGCAGGGAGTCCGGATCGTCGGCCAGGACGACCGCGCGGTGGTCGAGAGCGGCACGCCGGGTGCTGGCCGCGCCGAGATCGACGAGCGCGGCGGGCACGGCGGGCACGGCGGGCACGGCGGGCACGGCGCCGTCGCGGTCCGCGAGGAGGACAGCAGGGGCAGGGGCGGCGAGGGCGGCGTCCGCGACCGGCAGCAGACGCTCGGCCTGCGCGCGCAGCGCCGCCTCGTCCTGCCCCGACACCAGGACCGGCACGACCGGCAGACGCACCGGGGCCGGCAGCCCGGACCCGGCACCGACGCCCGCACCCGCGGGCGCGTCGAGGTCGTCCGCGGGGGGCTGTTCGAGGATGACGTGCGCGTTGGTCCCGCTGACGCCGAACGCCGACACCGCGGCACGGCGCGGGTGCCCGTTCTCCTCCCAGGGGCGGGATTCGGTGAGCAGCTCCACCGCGCCGGCCGCCCAGTCCACGTGCGGCGACGGGGCGTCGACGTGCAGGGAGGCCGGCAGGATCCCGTGCCGCATCGCCAGGGCCATCTTCATGATTCCGGCCAGGCCGGCGGCGGCCTGCGTGTGGCCGATGTTCGACTTCACCGAGCCCAGCCACAGCGGGCTTTCGGCCGGCCGGTCCTGGCCGTAGGTCGCGAGCAGGGCCTGCGCCTCGATCGGGTCACCCAGCGTCGTTCCGGTGCCGTGTGCCTCGACGGCGTCGACGTCCGACGGGGAGAGCCCGGCGCTGGCCAGCGCCTGGCGGATCACCCGCTGCTGCGCCGGGCCGTTCGGCGCCGTCAGACCGTTCGACGCCCCGTCCTGGTTCACCGCACTGCCACGGACCACCGCCAGCACCCGACGGCCGGCCCGGCGGGCGTCCGACAGACGCTGCACCAGCAGCACCCCGGCGCCCTCCGACCAGCCGGTGCCGTCCGCGCCCGCGGCGAAGGAGCGGCAGCGGCCGTCCACGGACAGGCCGCGCTGGCGGGAGAAGTCGATGAACGCCTCGGGTGTGGCCATGATCGTGACGCCGGCGACCAGCGCCATCTCGCACTCGCCGGCGCGCAGCGCCTGCCCGGCCAGGTGCAGTGCCACCAGCGACGACGAGCACGCCGTGTCCACGGTGACCGCCGGCCCCTCCAGGCCGAACGTGTAGGCGATCCGGCCGGACATCACGGCGCCGGCCGTCCCGGTGCCCAGGTAGCCCTCGATGTCGGCGGGGACGCGCTGGCGGTCGACCACGTAGTCCTGGCCGTTCGAGCCGGCGAAGACGCCGATCTGCGCGCCGCGCAGGGACGTCGGGTCGAGGCCGGCCCGTTCCAGTGCCTCCCAGGACGTCTCGAGCAGCAGCCGCTGCTGCGGGTCCATGGCCAGCGCCTCACGCGGCGAGATGCCGAACAGGCCCGCGTCGAACTCGCCGGCGTCGTGGAGGAAGCCACCGGAGCGGGTGTAGGACGTCCCGCTGCGGTCGGGGTCCGGGTCGTACAGGGCGTCGAGGTCCCAGCCGCGGTCGGCGGGGAAGGAGCCGATGGCGTCACCGCCGGCGGCGACGAGGTCCCAGAGCTCCTCGGGTGAGCGGACGCCGCCGGGGAAGCGACATGCCATCGCGACGATCGCCAGCGGGTCGTCGGCCAGCGGCGCCGCCAGCCCGGGCAGATGCCGCGCACCGGCGGCGCGGACCCCGACCCCGGCGCTGGCGCCGGCCGCGCTGCCTGTTTCCGGGCGCGGGCCGGTGTCGAGGAGGCGTTCGAGAACGTGGCTGGCTAGACGGTCCACGGACGGGTGGTCGAAGACCAGCGTCGCCGGCAGCGGCAGGCCCGTCGCCGCGGTCAGCCGGTTGCGCAGGTCGACCGCGCTCATCGAGTCGAAACCGAGTTCGCGGAACGCCCGGGACGGGGCGACGGCGTCCGTCGACGTGTGGCCGAGCACCGCGGCGACGTGGGTGCGCACGACCTCGCCGACCAGCCGCTCCCGCTCGGCTGCCGGCAGGTCCGCGACGCGCTGGGCGAATGACGACGCCGCGACACCGCGCGTGTCGGCCGTCTCGGCGACGGCACGGGTTTCGGGGAGGTCGGCGAACAGCGGGCGGGGACGGGCCGCGGTGAAGACGGGCAGGAAGCGGTCCCAGCGGACGTCCGCGACCGTGACCAGGCCCTCGTCGGTACCGACGAGCAGCGCCAGGGCGGCGACGGCGTGCCGCGGGTCCATGGCGACGAGGCCCTGGCGGTGCAGCTGGGCCTGCTCCTGCGGGTCCGTGGCCATGCCGACCCGGTCCCACGGGCCCCAGGCGACGGCGGTGCCGGGACGGCCGGCCGCGCGGCGACGCTGGACGAGGGCGTCCAGCGCGGCGTTGCCCGCGGCGTAGGCACCCTGGCCGCCGCTGCCCCACACCCCGGCGATGGACGAGAACACCACGAAGGCGTCCAGCGGTGCGTCGCCGAGCAGTTCGTCCAGGTGCAGCGCGCCGGACACCTTGCCCGACACCACCCGCTCCAGGTGGTCGGCGTCGGCTGCCGCCAGCGGGGCGTCCTCGGCCACCCCGGCCGCGTGGACGACCGCGGTGACCGGCCCGACCGCGTCGAGCAGCGCGGCGACGGCCGTGCGGTCGGCGACGTCGACGGCCCGCAGCTCGACGTCGGTGCCCGCGGCGGACAGTTCCGCCACCAGCTCCTGGGCACCCGGGGCATCGGGCCCGCGCCGGCTGACCAGGACGAGACGGTCCGCGCCGCCCGCCGCGGCCCACCGCGCGACCTCGGCGCCGAGCCCCCCGGTGCCGCCAGTGATCAGCACGGTGCCCCGGGGCCGCCATCCGGCGCCTGCTCCGGTTCCGCCTCCCGTTCCCGTTCCCGTGTCGGTGTCGGTGTCGGTGTCGGACGCGGCCGGGGTGCCGGGAGCGGGACCGGTGCCGATGCCGGCGGTGGGCGCGTGGGTCAGCCGTCGCACCAGGATCCCGCTGCCGCGCACGGCCACCTGGTCCTCGCCGCCGGGCAGCCCGGCCAGCACGGTGACCGCGCGGGACGCCGCCCGCCGGTCCAGCGGCTCCGGCAGGTCGAGCAGACCGCCCCAGCGGTCCGGATGTTCCAGGCCCGCGACCCGTCCGAGGCCCCAGACCTGGGCCTGGGCGACGTCCACCCGCTGGTCGGAACGGCCGGTGGACACACCGCCGCGGGTCACCAGCCACAGCGGTGCCGCGATCTCGGCGTCGCCGAGCGCCTGGATCACCGCCAGCGCACCGGCCAGCGGCCCCGCGCTCACCGCCACGACCCCCGCGACCCCCGCGGATGACGACAGCTCCGGGTTCGGGGCGGTGCGCAGTGCGTCGGCGAGGGCGGCGCGGTCCAGTCCGGCCGGGACGGCGTGGACGGTGGCACCGGCGCCGGTCAGCGCCTCGGCGAGCCCGGTGGCGTCGCCGACCATGATCCAGGTGCCGGTGAGCTCGGCCGGGGCCGGGTCGGCCAGCGGCTGCCAGCGCACCCGGTACCGCCAGGAGCGCGTCGCGGAGTCCATCCGCCGCCGCGCCCACCACGAACCCAGGGCGGGCAGGACGTCCGCGAGCGGCCCGCGGTCGACGCCGAGCTGGCCGGCGAGCCCGGCGACGTCCGCCTGCTCGACCGAGGCCCAGAAGTCGGCTTCGAGCGACCCGCCGTCCGCCAGACCCGTGCCGTCGGTGTCACCGGCGCCGGCGCCGGCTGAGGGGAGCGCGGGGGTGGGCGCCAGCCAGTACCGCTGGCGCTGGAACGCGTACGTCGGCAGTTCGACGGGACGCGCACCGGTCGGGGCGAGCAGCGCCGGCCAGTCCACCACGGTGCCGTGGACGAACGCGGTGGCGACGGCGACGAGCACGGTGACGGCCTCGTCGCGGTCCCGGCGCAGCATCGGGGCGCAGACGGCGGTGGTCTCGGCCGGCAGGCAGCGCTGGGCCAGCGGGGTGAGCACGGCGTCCGGGCCGGCCTCGACGAAGCGGGTGACGCCCAGGCCGGTGAGGGTCTCGATCGCGTCGGCGAACCGGACGGGCTCGCGGACCTGGCGCAGCCAGTAGTCGACGTCCGTCCACTGGCCGGCTTCGACCCGGCGACCGGTCACCGTGGAGACGACCGTGGCGGCCGGCTCCTGCGGCGACAGGAAGCGAAGCAGGCGGCGGAAGTCCGCGAGCATCGGTTCCATCAGGGCGGAGTGGAACGCGTGGCTGGTACGCAGTCGGGTGGTCCGCCAGCCCCGTTCGGTGGCGGTGGCCGCCGCCGTGGCGATGGCGTCCCGCGGCCCGGAGAGGACGACCGCGGCCGGCCCGTTGACGGCGGCCAGGTCGACGCCGTCACCGAGCAGGTCGGCGACGTCCGTGGCGGACGCCTCGACCGCGAGCATCGCGCCGCCGTCGGGCAGTGCCTCCATCAGCCGCCCGCGGGTACCGACCAGCGCGGCGGCGTCGGAGATGTCGAGGACGCCGGCCGCGTGCGCCGCGGCGATCTCTCCGATCGAGTGCCCGGCGACGACCTCCGGTTCGACGCCCCAGGCGCGCAGCAGGGCCAGCAGGCCGACCTCGACCGCGAAGATCGCGGGCTGGGCGTACCCGGTGCGTTCCAGCAGCTCCCGCTCATCGAAGATCACCGTGCGCAGCGGACGGTCGAGCTGGCGGTCCAGGTGCCAGCAGGCCTCGTCGAACGCGGCGGCGAACGCGGGGTACGTCTCGGCGAGGCGCCGTCCCATCGCGAGCCGCTGCGAACCCTGACCGGTGAACAGGACGGCCGTCCGGCCGGGGCCGGCGACCCCCTGGATCACCGCGGGTGAGAGCTCTCCGGCGGCCAGGGCCGCGAGCCCCGCCCGGGCGCCTTCGAGGTCGGTGCCGAGGACGACGGCCCGGTGCCGGAACAGGGCCCGGGTGGTGACCAGGGACAGGCCGATGTCCGCGAGCCGCCCGTGCGCGGCTGCCCCGGCCACGCCGTCGGAGTCCACGCCGTCGGAGTCCAGGTCCGCGAGTCTGGCCAGCAGCCTCGCGGCCTGGCCACGCAGCGCCTCGGGGCTGGCCGCCGACAGGACGAGCGGCACGGCCGGGAGCCCCCCGGCCGCCGCAGACGCGGACGCGGGCGCAGGCTCGGCCTTGGGCTCGGGCTCGGGCTCGGTGGCGAGGTCGCCTGCCTCCAGGAGGAGATGGGCGTTCGTCCCGCTCATACCGAAGGAGGACACGGCGGCGCGGCGCGGCCGGTCGCGGGCCGGCCAGTCGACGGTGTCCGTCACCAGCCGGACGGTGCCGGAGCTCCAGTCGACGTGCGGCGTCGGCTCGTGGGCGTGCAGGGTGGCCGGGAGCTGGCCGTGCCGCATCGCCAGGACCATTTTGATGACCCCGCCGACGCCGGCGGCCGACTGGGTGTGACCGATGTTCGACTTGAGCGAGCCGAGCCACAGCGGGTCATCGGTGGGGCGGGCCCGGCCGTAGGTGGCGAGCACCGCGTTGGCCTCGATCGGGTCACCGAGCCTGGTGCCCGTGCCGTGGGCCTCCAGGACGTCGACCTCGCCGGCGGTGAGCCGGGCCGCGGCCAGCGCCTGGCGGATGACCCGCTGCTGGGCGAGGCCGTTCGGGGCGGTCAGGCCGTTGCTGGCACCGTCCTGGTTGACGGCGCTGCCGCGGATCACGGCGAGGACCGGGTGGTTGTTCCGCCGGGCGTCGGAGAGCCGCTCGACCAGGAGGATGCCCACACCCTCGGACCAGCTGGTGCCGTCCGCGGCGGCGGAGAAGGGCTTGCTGCGGCCGTCGGGCGCGAGCCCGCGCTGGCGGCTGAACGCGACGAACGACCCCGCGCTGGCCATGACCGCCACGCCGCCGGCCAGGGCCATCGTGCACTCGCCCTGGCGCAGCGACTGCGCGGCGAGGTGCAGCGCGACCAGGGACGACGAGCAGGCCGTGTCCACGGTCATCGCCGGGCCGGTGAAACCGAGGGTGTAGGCGACCCGGCCGGAGGCGACGCTGGCGGCGTTGCCTGTCAGCAGGTAGCCCTCGAGGCCGTCGGCGGCGTCCTGGATACGCGGGCCGTACTCCTGCGTCTCGGCGCCGACGAAGACACCGACCCGTTCCTCGCGCAGCCCGGTCGGGTCGATGCCGGCCCGTTCGAAGGCCTCCCAGGACGTCTCCAGCAGCAGGCGCTGCTGGGCGTCCATGGCGAGGGCCTCACGCGGGCTGATGCCGAAGAAGTCGGCGTCGAACTGGTCGGCGTCGTACAGGAAGCCGCCGTGCCGGGTGTAGCTGGTGCCGGGCCGGTCCGGGTCGGGGTGGTAGAGCGCCTCGAGGTCCCAGCCGCGGTCGGTGGGGAACTCGCCGATCGCGTCCCCGCCGGCCATCAGCAGGGCCCACAGTTCCTCCGGCGAGGTGACGCCGCCGGGGAAGCGGCAGGCCATGCCGACGATGGCGATCGGCTCGTCGTGCCGGGGCGGGAGCAGCTCGCCGGCGACGGCCTCCGGGGCGAGGTCCATGAGCTCGGCTTCGAGATGCCGGGCCAGCGCGGCCGGCGTGGGGTGGTCGAAGACGAGCGTGACCGGCAGTGCGAGGCCCGTCTCGGCGGTCAGCCGGCTGTGCAGCTCGACGGCGGTGAGCGAGTCGAAGCCGGACTCGAAGAACGTTGCCGCCGGGTCGACCGGATCCTCCGGCGGGCGGCGCAGGGCTCCGGTCGCCAGACCGGTGACCAGGTCGAGGAGGACCTGGTGCCGGTCGCGGGCAGCCAGCCCGGCCAACCGGTCGCGGAAGCCGCCGTCGCTGGCCGACTCACCCGCGCCGTCCCGCGCCGCCGCAGCGTCCCCCGCTGCCATACCGCTGTCCTCGGACGAGCTCACCATGTCACGCCACCCGTTCTGCGAAAATGTCAGCAAACACCCGAAGCTAACGCCGCAGGCTAACTTTGCCGACAGTTCCGCCACACCCCCTAGGCTGCCCCTAAAGGGCCGCCACGGCGGTGCGTGAGTGGTCTGGAAGAGCCTCGTTCACAGCCGACATCCGAGCTGCGGAACGGGCGGGGCCGAAGCGTTGTTGCCCCGGTTGACCTTCTTACCATCCAGGCTCCCCGGATGGCTAATTGCGCATCCGGGGCAGGGGTTTTTCTAGGGGCGGGAGAGTACTCAGGGTCGACTAGGGGTTGCCCGGTCAGGACAATGCAACGCAGCATTTTTCCTGCATACCTTCAAGCCTGCACACCTTCAAACCTGCATGCGGCACGCACCGGAGGCACGTTTTCTTTCCGGTCGAACTCCCGCGAGGAGAGACGACACGATGCGGGTTGCCTGCTGGCAGGCCGGCCAGCGTCCCGACGGACCCGCGCCGGTGCGCCGGTTCGGCGACGTCGCTGCCCGCGCCGCCGACGCGGGCGCGGCCCTGCTCATCACCCCCGAGATGTCGGCCACCGGCTACCAGCTCGGCCCGGCGCGCACCGCCGCGCTGGCCGAGCCGGCCGACGGCCCCCTGCGCGACGCGATGGGTCGGCTGGCGACCGCGACCGGTCTGGCGATCGTCTACGGCTGGCCCGAGACCGCCGACGGGGTGGTCCACAACGCCGTCCACCTGATCGGTGCCGACGGCGAGGTGGCCGCGCACTACCGCAAGACCCACCTGTACGGCGAGTTCGACACCGCCACGTTCCGCGCGGGTGACCAACCGGTCGTCCAGGCGGTCATCCAGGCGGCGCAGCCGGACAGCGACCTCCGCGTCGGGCTGCTGATCTGCTACGACGTCGAGTTCCCCGAACTCGTCCGGATGCACGCGCTGGCCGGTACCCAGCTGCTCGCCGTGCCGACCGCGCTGCGCCGGCCGTGGGACTTCGTCTCCCACACGCTGGTACCCACCCGTGCGTTCGAAAGCCAGCTGTTCATCGCCTACGTCAACTGGACCGGCCCGCAGGCCGACGGCTACTGCGGCCTGAGCCGGGTGGTGGGCCCGGACGGCCGGACGCTGGCCGCGGCCGACCCGACCGGGGAGACGCTGCTCGTGACCGACCTGGACCTCGCCGACCTGGCCGCCGCCCGGCACGCCACCACCTACCTGCAGGACCGCCGGCCGGACCTCTACCACCCCGTGGCCGGTGCGTCGTGACCGTGCCGACCACCGAGATCGTCGGGTCGGGCCCGTCCGTCACCGCACCGGTGACGATGTTCGGCCCCGACTTCCCGTTCGGCTACGACCGCTGGCTCGACCACCCGGCCGGCCTCGGGCAGCTGCCGCCGCACCAGCTGGGCCAGCCCGTCGGCATCGTGGGCGGCGGCATCGCGGGCCTGGTCGCCGCCTACGAGCTGATGCGGCTCGGGCTGCGCCCCGTGGTCTTCGAGGCCGAGCAGCTCGGTGGGCGAATGCGCTCCGCCTGCTTCCCCGGCCACCCGGACACCGTGGCCGAGCTGGGCGCGATGCGGTTCCCGCCGTCGGCCACCGCGTTCTTCCACTACGTCAACCTGGTCGGCCTGGGAACCAGACCGTTCCCGAACCCGCTGGCCGACGCGACGGACGCCACCCTGATCGACATCAACGGAACGCGGCACTGGGCACGCACCAGCGCCGATCTCCCGGTCGTCTACCAGGCCGTCGGCGACGCCTGGGCCAAGGCGCTGCAGGAGGGCGCCGAACTCTCCGCGATGGACGACGCGATCCGCCGCCGGGACGAGACGACCATCAAGTCGATCTGGAACCGGCTCGTGCGGGAGCTGGACGACCAGTCGTTCTACGGCTTCCTCTCCACCGCCCCGGCCTTCGTGTCCTTCCGGCACCGGGAGCTCTTCGGCCAGGTCGGCTTCGGCACCGGCGGCTGGGACACGGACTTCCCGAACTCGATCCTCGAGGTCCTGCGGGTCGTCTACACCCACGCCGACGACCGGCACGTCAGCATCGTCGGCGGCTGCCAGCGCCTCCCGCTGCGCCTGTGGGAGCACACACCGGAGGCCCTCGCCCACTGGCCGGCAGGGACGTCCCTGGCGGCCCTGCACCCCGCAGGCCCGCGCCCGGCGGTCACCCGGATCGCGCGGGACGGCGCCGGCATCCGGGTCGAGACGGCGGACAGCGCCGAGGTCTTTCCCGCCGTCGTTCTGACCCCGCAGGCCCGGCTGCTGCTCACCAGGATCGACTGCGACGAGTCGCTGCTGCCCACTCCGGTGTGGACGGCGATCGAACGGACCCACTACGAGGGCTCCTCGAAGCTGTTCGCGCTCGCCGACCGGCCGTTCTGGCGCGAGGTGAACCCGGCGACCGGGCTCCCGCTCATGGGCACGACCCTGACCGACCGGACACCCCGCGGCATCTACCTCTTCGACGACGGGCCGGACCGCCCCGGTGTCATGTGCCTGTCCTACACCTGGAACGACGACTCACTGAAGGTCGCCGCCCTCCCGGCCGGCGAACGCCTGGACCTGATGCTGCGCAGACTGGGCCGGATCTACCCCGACGTCGAGATCCGCCGGCGGATCATCGCCGACCCGGTGGCCGTCACGTGGGAGACCGAACCGCATTTCATGGGCGCCTTCAAGGCCAACCTGCCCGGGCACTACCGCTACCAGCGCCGGCTGTTCAACCACTTCGTCCAGGCGGACCTGCCCGACCACCAGCGCGGGGTGTTCCTCGCCGGGGACGACGTGTCGTGGACGGGTGGTTTCGCCGAGGGAGCGGTCACCACCGGACTGAACGCGGTGTGGGGCGTGCTGCGCCACCTGGGCGGGCACACCACGCCCGCCAACCCGGGCCCCGGCGACGTGTTCCGGGCCATCGCCCCGGTCGACCTGCCCTACGACTGACCCTGCGCTGGCGCTGTCGTTGTCCGACAGGTGCTCGCGCTCAGGTCAGGTAGGTGAACAGGTGGATGCCAGCGCCGCCCGCCGCCGCGAGGACGGTGCCGTCGGGATGCCAGGAGATGCCGACGAGGGGGCCGGTCACCCGCAGCGCGCAGCGGCATCGCCCGCCGGCGACATCCCAGAGCCTGATGGCGCCGTCGCTGCCGGCGGTGGCGAGCACGGTGCCGTCCGGGGAGAACGCACAGCATTCCGCCCAGTGCGTGTGACCGGTGAACACCTGCACGACCTCACCGGTGGAAACCGCCCACAGCCGCACGGTGTGGTCATCGCTGGTGGTGGCGAGCAGGGCACCGTCGGGCGAGAACGCGCATCCCATCACCGCGTCCGCGTGTCCGCTCAGGAGAGCGTGCTCGGTGCCGTCCGCGACGTTCCAGAGCCGTGCTGTTCCGTCGCTGCTGGTGGTGGCGAGCAGGGCGCCGTCCGGGGAGAAGCCGCTGTGGTTGACCACGTCCTTGTGGCCGGCGAGCACCGCCCGCGCGGCACCGTCGGGGACACTCCACAGGTGTGCGGTCTGGTCCTGCCCGCAGGTGGCGAGCAGAGTTCCGTCCGGGGAGAAGTCGCAGTCGCGCACCCATCCGAGGTGACCGTTCAGGCGGGCCACCTCACGGCCGTCGGCAAGATCCCAGAGCCGGGCAGTGCCGTCGTTGCCGGTGGTGGCGAGCAGTGACCCGTCCGGAGAGAAGGCACAGCCCCGGATACCTCCGATCTGGCCGATGCGCCGCATCTGCGCCCGGTCGGCGACCCGCCACAGCGTGACGGCGTCGTTGACCGCACTGGTGGCGAGCAGGGAGCCATCAGGCGAGAACACGCACCTGTTCAGACGGGTGGTGCTGCCGGTCAGCATGCTCCGGACCGAGGCGTCGGCGACATTCCACACCCGGACGGTCTGGTCGTGGCTGGCGGTGGCGAGCAGGGTTCCGTCCGGGGAGAACGCGCACCCCCGCACGGCCGCGCTGTGACCGGTGAGGAGCCTCTCCGCCGTTCCCGCGGTGATGTCCCAGAGGCGGGTCGTCCCGTCGTGGGCGCTGGTGGCCAGCGACCGGCCGTCCGGGGAGAAGGCGCACGCCCAGAGCCGGCCCGCGCTCGTGGTCAGCGCCGCCGCCGGGGCACGGTCGGCGATGGTCCAGAGCCTGGCGATCTGATCATCGCCGACCGTCCCGAGCAGCGTGCCGTCCGGGGAGAACGCGCAGTCGCGGATAACGCCCTGGTGTCCGTACAGCGCTCCGGCCGGGGTGCCGTCGGCGCTGTTCCAGAGCCGGACCGTCCGGTCGCCGCCGACTGTGGCCACCAGCCGGCCGTCCGGGGAGAACGCGCAGCTCCACGCCTCGTCGCCGTGCCCGTCGACAGACCAGCGCTCAGCCCCGTCCGCGATTCCCCACAGCCGCACCGAGCCGTCCCTGCCGGTGGTGGCGAGGAGGGTCCCGTCCGGGGAGAACGCGCAGCCGGTCACCGCGGCCGGATGGTGCAACGCCGACCGCATGGTGCCGTCGGCGACAGTCCACAGGCGGACGCAGTGGTCGTTGCCGGCGGTCGCGAGCAGGGCACCGTCCGGGGAGAACGCGCACCGCCAGATAGCGGCGGTATGCCCGGTGAGGACCGTGCGCACGACCGTGTCCCCGAGAGTCCACAACCGCGCCGTGCCGTCGTCGCTGACGGTGGCGACAGTGCTGCCGTCCGGGGAGAACGCGCAGCTGTAGATGCCGCCGGCATGGCCGGCTGTCGCCGAGCTGGGCCGGGCTGAGCCGGGCTGGTCAGGTGGCGGCCAGGCGGGATCGAGGCGCGGCCTGGGGAGGGCCGCGCGGTAACGCGCCAGCGAGGTCTCGCTGCCGGGCAGCCCGTCCAGCCTGCTGGCCAGGGTCGCGCCGAGGGCTGCCGGCGGGTCGATCGGTCCGAGCAGGTGCGCGGACTGTTCCAGCCGCGTGGCCAACGCGGTGCACAGCGATGTGCCCGCCAGTTCGAGATCCGCCACCGTCCCGACGACGGATCCGAGCCGCCGGGTTCTGGCCTCGACCCAGCGCAGGTCGCTGACGAGGGCGACGAGGTGCTCATGTCGGCCGGCCTCGTGCAGATGGTGCGGCAGGAAACGCCACAGGTAGGTGTGATCATCTGGCAGGTTCCACCACGGCGTTCGGTCATCCTCAGTCACCGGCCCCGGCAGCAGGGCGGCGGCCGCGTCGACAAGCCGACCGTGGGCCGCGGTCCGTTCGTCGACACCGATCTGCTGGCGCAGGTAGGCCCGGATCACGTCGTGCAGAACCAGCCGCGGGCCGGGCAGGTCCATCCGGTAGTCGGCTACCAGCCCGAGCCCGGCCAGGTCGTCGCACAATGCCTCGACCTGGCAGTTCGTCCAGAGCAGCGTGAGGACGTCCAGCGGAATGTCGACGTCCTCCGGAAAGATCGCGAGACTGACGCAGCGTTCGCGATCATCGGCAGCGATCAGGTCGAGGCTCGCCTCGACGGTCGCCGTGACGGCCCGGGCCCGTTCCGCGGGCCGAGCCGGATCGAGCGCGGCAGGTCCGTGCGTCGAGAGCAGGCGCAGGATGTCCTCGGCCGCGTGGGCGGGACCTCGCCCTCGTCGCACCTGGCGGCACAGTACGCCGTTGATCAGGTTCAGCAGCACCGGCCAGCGGCCGGCTACCGTCGCCAGCCGGTCCACCACTGCTGCAGGCAGGTCATCGACCCGGTCGACGACCATCGTCGCGGCCTGGTCGACGGACATGACGTCGACCGCGATCCGAGGCCCGTCCGGCGGTAGCAGAGCCGGGATCCGGGTGGTGACCAACCGGGTGCACGATCGGCCGCCAAACCTGAACGGCCGCAGTTGCGGATACTCCCAGACGTCGTCGATGACGAGAAGGACCGGCTCCTGCCTGTCGAGCAGCCGGCCCAGCTCCGCTCCGGCAGCGTCCGGATCGGAGATCGCCGGTCGGCGGCCGGTGAGAACGAAGGCCAGGTCGTTGATCCGCTCGGCGAGGTTCGTGCCGTGCACCTCCTGGCCCAGCGTCACCCACAGCAGCCCGCCGGGAAAGCGGCGTCTGATCTCCGGATGGTGGGATGCCCACGTGGCCAGCGTCGTCTTCCCGAAGCCGCCGGCGCCTTCCAGAGTGGTGGTCAGCCCGACCTCGGCCGGGCCGGGTGCGAGCAGCGCGGCGATCAGCCGATCTCCCAGATCGGGTCGTTCCACCATTCGATCCAGCGGCGGGGCCATCCACGGCCGACCGCGGGTTGTCGCCGGGTCGCCGACGACGGGGCCGTTCTGCCCCGGCCCGAGAAGGGCGGGCGGTGACGGGCTCCACTGCAGTCGCAGCTCGTACAACGCGTGGAGCACCGCATCGTCCAGTTCGTCCGGCGTGGCCACTGTCTTGACCACCAGGTCCGAGCGGAGCAGGCGCTCACGGAAACCGTCGACGGCGGCGCTGTCTCGGTCGACCAGTGACCGCGGCACCGCCGTCTCCTCGTCCAGCAGGAAGACGAGACGCGGTATCCCGGCCGCGGTCGCGGTGAGGAACTCCAGTTCGGTGTACGAGACCCCGTCAGTACGGTCCGGCACGCGTGAGCCGTAGCGGAAACCCACAATCACGAGGTACACGTCGCACATCTGGACTTGCTGCCGGCAGTACTCGGCCGGCGGCTGGCCGCGTGCCGCGAACTGCGCCATGTCGACCGGGCGCAGTTCGGCTTTCAGCACCGCCTCGACCGCTGCCTGCACAAATGATCGACCCAACGGGTACGTGGCCATCTCGGAGGTATGGCTGATGAAAACGGCACCCCCACCGGTCACATTCCGCACATTACTCGGATCGACCCCAGTTCGTTGCGGTCCGGACGAAACGGGGCTGGCATGCGGCCGGCCGGACCGGCCCTGATGAGCCGCGGTCGGGCCCAGGTGTTGCTGCCGTCCGCCGCGGCTGGGCTGCGCCAGGCTTCGGGCCGTGATGCGGATGAGCGCGTTCCTGCCCTGGCCGAGGCCGGCAGGTTCCGGCACACGGTCGCGTGAGCAGACCAGGGGCCCCGCTGGATCCGGGGCTGCCCGGGTGTCGGTGCTGCTCAGCGGGAGCGGATCCTGCTGAACCGGAGCGAGCTGATCGGTCAGGCGGGGCGGCGGCGCGGGCGGCGCAGGATCCGCCGGTGGTCGACCAGCGTGGTCCGGAACAGGTCGCGGGACGACTTCAGCCGGTGGAACATCGAGTCCGGTCCGGCGACGCACAGCTCGGTGACGTCGAGGTCGCGCAGTGCCTGCACGGCGTCCAGCCAGCGGATCGGGCGCACCAGGCCGTCGGCCAGGTCGGCGCGCAGCTCGGCCGGGTCCTTCATCAGCCGGCCGTCCTGGTAGGAGACGACGGGGATCCGCGGCGCGGACAGTTCGTACCGGTCGTACACCTCGCGGACCATCCGGTCCCGCAGACCGGCGAAGATCGCGGCGTGGGCGGGGGGCCAGGTGGTGTGCAGCGAGTACCCGCCGGCGTCGCTGATCGCGGTCTTCAGCGCGTCGAGCTCGCCTTCGGGCAGTGACAGCATGTGGAAGTCGGGGTCGAGATAGCCGGAGATCTCGTGCCACACGCCGCGGGCGTCGAGGCCGGCCAGCAGGTCCGCCAGCTGCTGGCCGCCGACCCGGACGAACGAGTGGGTGACGATGTCTCGGTGCTCGGTGGCGAAGTACTCGCGTTCGACCCGCGCGATCTCGTCCACCATCTGGATCACGGACCCGAAGGGCAGGGCTCCGGTGTAGGCGAGCGCCGGCCGTTCCCCGAAGCTCGGCCCGACACAGTAGGCGGCGTCCAGGCCCTCCGCCTCGGCGTTGTCGGCCAGGGCCAGGCACGCCACCGCGAACGCGAGCTGCACGGCGACGGACTGGTCGTCGTTCTCGTCGGCGTCGGCGAGCGCGTCGGCCAGGTGGTGGCCGAGTGCCTCGTCGGCCTCGGCGAGCCGGCGGCGGGCGTGCGGGTCGAGGAGGAGGTACTTCCCGAGCTCCCGCGGACGTACCGGTGCGAACGCGGGGAAGACGATGGCGGCGGTCACGCACCGGCCCCGGTGGACTCGGTCGAAACGGCCTGCGCGGGCACCACGGCATCCACCGGCACCACGGCGTCGGCTGCGGGCCCGCTCGTGGCCTCGGTGGCGAGTCTGATCAGTTCCTTGCGGTCGGGCTTGCCGTTGCGGTTGAGCGGGAGCCGGTCGAGGACCACCACCCGGTTGGGCCGCTCGTAGGGCGGCAGGACGGCGCAGATCCGCTCCCGCCACAGGGCCGCCTCGGCGCCCGCCTCGTCCTCGACGAAGAAGACCAGGGAGCTGCCCCGCCGGTCGTCCGGCAGCGGGACGATCTTCACCGGGCACCCGCCCGCGGCGAGCCGCGACTCGATGACCTCCGGGTACAGCGTGTGGCCCATCCGGTGGACGGCCAGTTTCCGCCCGCGGACGAACAGGTTGCCGCCCTCGTCGAGGTGGCCGAGGTCGCCGGTGCGCCGCCAGCCGCGCTCCGCCGGCTCCACCGAGCCGCTCTCCTGGAGGTAGCCCTCCATCATGTCCGGCGAGTCGACGAGGATCTCGCCGAGCTCACCGGGCGGCAGCCAGGTGCCCTCGTCGTCGGCGACCCCGATCCGGATGCCGTCCACCGGGCGGCCGGCGCCGACCGGGTTGTCGAGGGTCGCGAAGGTGATGTTGCCGAGCTCGGTGCTGCCGTAGCTGTCGAGCAGCGGCTGGCCGACGAGGTCGACGAACCGCTCGACCAGGGTCGGGTCCAGCGGCGCGGCACCGGTGCACAGCATCCGCACGGTCGCGATGTCGTCGGCGGATGCCGACCCGCGCCGCACCATGTTCCACAGCGTGCGCCAGGTCGCGGGCGTCGCGTCGATCACCGTCGCACCGGTCTGGCCGGCCATCCGCACCGCGCGGTCCAGGCGGCGGTAGGGCGCGATGACCAGGGAGCAGCGCACGAGCCAGGCGATGACCACCATGGACAGCCCGTACTGGTGCGAGAACGGCAGCAGGGGCAGCAGGACGTCGTCCGGCCGGTGGCCCATGTGCCGCGCGTTGCGCTCGAGGTTCTCCAGGAACCGGGCGCCGGTCTTGACCACGCCCTTCGGGGTTCCGGTCGAGCCGGACGACCACATGATGAGCCCGTCGGGCAGCCCGCGCCAGGTGTCGAGCACCAGCCCCGCGCCGGTCCCGCGCTGACCGGGCTGACCGGGCTGACCGGGCTGACCCACCTGACCGGGTTGACCGACGTGGCCGGGCTGACCGACGTGGCCGACCGCCGCGGCGAGGAGCTCGTACAGGAAGATCGTCGGGACGCCGTCGGGCGGGCTGGCGTCGTCGTCCACGACGGCGAGCGCCACGGAGCCCAGCCGGCAGATCCGGGTGGTCTCCGGCGCCAGGTCCTGCTGGTCGACGAGCACGATGGACGCGCCCGCGTGCATCAGCGCGAACAGCACGGTGACGTAACCCGCGGAATTACCGCCCTTGAGCATCACCCGGGTGCCGGGTGAAACCCCGCGTTCTCCCAGCACGCCGGCGACCGCGACGGCGGTCCGCTCGAAATCCTCCAGCGTCTGCGCGGAGTCGGTGGCGAAGATGGTGGCGGTCATCGGATGAGATCCCGTCCTTCCCGAATTCCGCGGGCGCAGGCCCCGGGGTTCAACACCGCTCGGCCGCGGACCGGATTCGAACACCGGCCGCTGCGGCCATGGCCGGGGAGACTGGGTGCAGGCTATGGATCGCGGTGATGAAGGGCCAACCCCTGTGCTGCCCCTAGCCGCCCTGGCCGGCCTCACCGCGGGAGAAAAGAGAAGCGGGACTCAGTCGAGAACAATGCGGACCGGGATGCGCCGGAACCACTCGTCGAGGCTGAGCACCAGCTCGACGCCGCGCCGCATGACGGGGGCGAGCGGTGTGCCCTCGTAGGCGAAGGAGCCGAGCATCCGGGTGAGGCCGGTGTCGAGCAGGGGCAGCAGCGGCGATCCGGTGTCATCGAGGGCGGCGTTGAGCCGGTCCCTCAGCGCCGGGTCGTAGGAGGGGTCCTGCACGCTCGGGTAGGCGCTCTTGCGGCGTTCGAGCACCGACGCCGGCAGCAGGTCGGCGACCGCCGCGCGCAGCAGGCTCTTTTCCCTGCCGTCGAACGTCTTCATCGCCCACGGCACGTTGTAGACGTACTGGACGAGCCGGTCGTCGCAGAACGGCACCCGGACCTCCAGGCCGTTGGCCATGCTGGTGCGGTCCTTGCGGTCGAGCAGGCCCTTGAGGAACCGGGTGAGGTTCAGGTGGGAGATCTCCCGCATCCGCCGTTCGGTCGGGTCGGCGCCCGCCACGTGCTCGACCTCGCCGAGTGCCTGGCGGTAGGCGGCGTCGCAGTAGCCGGTCAGGTCGAGGGTCCTGGCCAGACCGGCGTCGAACAGGCTCATCGAGCTCTGACTGACGTCTGTCCCCTCGCCGGCCGGGTTGAGGGCGGCCATCCAGGGGAAGGTGTCCGCGGCCACCAGGTCGGGTTCGTGGAACCAGCGGTAGCCGCCGAACACCTCGTCGGCCGACTCCCCGGACAGCGCCACCGTCGAGTGCTCGCGGATGGCACGGAACAGCAGGTACAGCGACACGGTCATGTCGCCGAACGGTGAGGGCAGGTCGCCGGCGAGGAACGTGCGGCCGCGGTGCACCGGGTCGATCAGCTCGGCGGCCTCCAGCACGATGTCGGTGTGCACGGTGCCGGTGTGGCTGACCATGTCGCGCACGAACGGCGCATCGTGGGCGGACCGCAGGTCGTCCGGCTGGAAGTTGTCCGCCTGCCCGGCGAAGTCGACCGAGAAGGAACGCAGGTCGCCGCCGGCACCGCCGGCCCGCGCGGCGCCCTGCGCGAGGGCGGTCAGCGCGGACGAGTCGAGGCCGCCGGAGAGCAGCACGCACAGCGGGACGTCCGCGACGAGCTGTCGTGCGGTGATGTCCGCCAGCAGCTCGCGGACGGTACGGATGGTGGTGGGCAGATCGTCCTCGTGCTCCCGGGTGGTCAGCTGCCAGTAGCGCCGGCGGTGCAGGCCATCGGCGTCCACGCGGACCACCTCGCCGGGCAGCACCTCCCGCACGCCCCGGTACACGGCATGACCGGGGGTGGTCGCGAACGACAGCAGCTCCCGCAGCCCGTCGCCGTCGATCTCCGCGGGGACCTCGGGGTGGGCGAGGATGCCCTTGAGCTCGGAGGCGAAGACCACGCCGTCCGGCGTCGCCCGGTAGTAGAGCGGCTTGACGCCCATCCGGTCGCGGACGAGCAGCAGTCGGCGCTCGGCCGCGTCCCACAGGCCGAAGGCGAACATGCCGTTGAGACGGTCGACGAACGACTCGCCCCACCGCAGGTAGGCCGCCAGGACGACCTCGGTGTCGCTCGCCGTCCGGAAGCGGTGCCCGTGGCCGCGCAGCTCCTCGCGCAGCTCGGTGAAGTTGTACACCTCACCGCTGTAGGTGATCACCGCGAGGATCCGCCCGTCGTGCTCGACCGTCATCGGCTGGGCGCCGTTCGCCAGGTCGATCACCGCGAGCCGGCGGTGGCCGAGGCCGGCACTGCGGTCCAGCCAGATCCCCTCGGCGTCGGGGCCGCGCAGCGCCATGGTGGCCGTCATCGCACGCACGACGGCGCCCTCCCGCCGCAGGTCACGCCGGAAGTCCACCCAGCCGACGACACCGCACATCCGCGGTTCCTCCCTACGACAGGTGCGGCCCCCACGACAGGTGCGGCCAGGGCCAGTCCCGTGCGCCGCACCGGGAAGAGGGGTGACGGAGGCATCCCCGATCCGCACGTCTTTGGCGGCAGTCTGTGCGGCGGCCCGCGGCCGCGGCCACCCCAGACGTTCCCCTAGCAACCTGACCCGACGATCACGGGTTCGCCTGCGCAACGGCAGGCATGGAGGACAGCCGCCGCCGATGCGGAACGGCCTTGCGGGCCGGCAATAATACAACACGAATCACGCAACCACTAAACCGGGCCGAAATCGGCAGGTAATGGACTGGTACCGGCCGAGCCAAGTCCGGGTGAGACCAGGCCGGACGGTCGGCGGTCCAGACCGCTACTCCCGCCACGCCCGGCCGGGGCCCACCGGATCGGCGCCCCGCCGGCATTCCCTGGCGGCGGACAGGCTCCCGGCGGCGCAACCTCCCTGGTGACAGCGGGTTGCCTGCCGTCACAGGACGCCCCGACACACTGTGCGCGACCTAACAGTTGCGGCGAATCCGGGCGCGCGTCGCGACGGAATGATAACCAGCCGCCACGCAAACAATGCACTGTGCGGCGCTGGGACCGATCCTGCAACAACCATCACGACACGTCCCGGAAAACTTCGGTCAACCTGATGTTCGTTGTCGGCTGGCCCGAAAGAGTGACATACTCACCACACCGAGGACTTCCGCGCGACCTTGCCGCGCGCCGACGCAGACCACCATGGACGCGGTGCCTGCTTCAGATGTTCACCCGACTGTCCGTCCAGGCAGCCGGCGAAAGAATAGAGCGAATGTCCGTCGTACACATCCACGTTCCCGGGTGTGCAAGAGAGAGCAAGGAACGGTGCTCGTCGAACGCAAACAGCACATGAGCAGATTCGAGGACGCGCTCACCCGCTGCGCGGAGGGCGTCGGGACGTCGGTTGCGATCGTCGGACCGCTCGCCAGCGGGAAGTCCAGCCTCGTCCGCAGATTCACCGATCGCGCGACGGAGGAGGGATTTCTCGTTCTGAAGGGAACAGGAACCCGTACGGAAAGGCGGCTCCCGCTGGGCCTGGTGGACCAGTTCTGCCATGGCTCACCGGTCCTTCGCCAGGTCGCACACAGCCATTTCGCGCATTCCTACCGGGCGTCGGAGGAGTTCGCCACCGTTCCCCACGAACTCGCCGACCGCTGGCTGGCACAGCTGCTGCACACCACTGCGGCGGCGCTGCATCAGGTCAGCGAACAGCGCCCGGTCCTCGTCGCCGTGGACGACCTGCACCACGCGGACCCGATCTCGCTGCGCTGTCTGCTCTACCTGACCCGACGCATCGACCAGTCGCGCATCATCACGCTGCTGTGCGGACGGGATCTCAGCGAGCCGACGGACCCTCTGCTCTATGCCGAGCTGATCGACCAGGCTCCCGGCGGGCCACTGCGGGTACCCGCCCTCTCCTCGGTCGCTGTCCGCGACCTGCTCACCCGACGGCTGCCGGACGCCTCCCCCGCGCTGGTCGCCTCCTGCAAGGCCGCGACCGGGGGAAACCCGCTGCTCGTACAGGCGCTCGCCACCGATCTCGCGGGCCTCCCCGACTCCCGGGCCAAGGTCGACCGGGGCGGGCAGGTGGCGGCCGGGGCGGAGTACGCCCGGGCGGTCCACCGCTGCCTGGACCGCTGCGACCCGGAGGCCCAGCGGGTGCTGCGCGCGTCCGCCATCCTCGACGTGGAGCTGCCGGCCGGGATCATGCCGCTGGCCCGGCTGTCCGCGTTGGACAGCGCGACCGTCGAACGCAGCGCCTCCGTACTGGCCGCGGCCGGCCTGCTGCGCTCCGGGCGGCTGCCGCACCCACGGGCCCGCCAGGCCGTCCTCGACGGCATGCCGGCCCCGGAGGTCGCACAGCTGCACCTGCGCGCCGCCCGCCTGCTCTACGACGAGGGCGCGACGCCGGTGTCCGTCGCCCGGCACCTGGTGCGTACCGGGGGTGATCTCGACCCGTGGGCGGTGCCCGTGCTGCGGGAGGCGGCCGAGCAACTGCTCGGTGAGCCGGGTGAGAGCGCCCTGGCGATCCGCCTGCTGCGGCTGGCACACGCCATCAGCGGCGACCCGGAGGAGCGGGCCGCGCTGCGGGCGATACTGCTGCAGATCGAATGGCGTGCCGACCCGGCCCAGGCCCGGCACCGGCTGCCCCAGCTGGGTGCGATGGCCCGCGAGGGGACGCTGTCGCTGCCGCACGGCATCCTCGCCGTCCACGGCATGCTCTGGTTCGGGCAGGTCCGGGAGGCGCGGGCGGTCCTGGACCGCCTGGCCGCCCGCGCCGTCGACGACGACCAGCAGGCCGAGATCCGTTTCGCGCAGGTCTGGGCGAACCTCGCCTACCCGGGTTCGGTCGGGCGTCCGGCGGCGGACCTCGACGCACCCGGCCGCCGGCCACGGGACCGCACCAGCACCCGGGAGGTACTGGCCTGCGTCCTGGAGACGGTGCTGAACAAGGCCCCCGGCAACCAGGCGGTGACGGCGGCGGAGCAGTTCCTGCAGCAGTGCACGCTCGGGGACGCCACGCTCGCGCCGATCGCGGCGTCCCTCGGGATTCTGGTGCACGCCGACCATCTGGAGACCGCGGCGCTGTGGTGCGACCGGCTGCTGGCCCAGGCCGCCGAGCACGAGGCGCCGACCTGGCAGGCGGTGCTGGGCTCGGTGCGGGCGAAGGTGTCGCTGCGCCAGGGCCGCATGCTCGACGCGCAGCGGCATGCCGAGGCCGCGCTGGCCCGGATGTCCGTCGAGAGCTGGGCGACATCGCTCGGCGCGCCGCTGGCGACGCTGATCCAGGCGATGACGTCCCGCGGCATGATCGAGGAGGCGGCGGCGCACCTCGACCAGCCGGTGCCCGAGGAGACGTTCCAGACGATCTGGGGGCTGGAGTACCTGCAGGCCCGCGGCCGCTACTACCTTGCCGCCGGGCGGCCCGACGCCGCCCTCGACGACTTCCTCACCTGCGGCGACCTGATGGACCGGTGGAACATCGACCTGCCGGACATCGTGGCGTGGCGGCTGGACGCGGCCCGCGCCCACCTGGACCTCGGTGACACCGACCAGGCGCGGAACCTGATCGAGGTGCAGGTGGCACAGCTCGGCTCGGTGCCGAACCGGCCGATGGGCCTCGCCCACCGGCTGCTGGCCGCCATCAGCCCGGTGGCCCAGCGCATCGCACTGCTGCGCGAGTCGGCCGCGATGCTGCGGCGGGTCGGCGACGACCTGGAGCTGGCGTACACCCTGGCCGACCTCAGCCGGGCGTACCAGGTCGCCGGCGACTCCACCCGGGCCCGGGTGACCGTCCGGCGGGCCTGGCAGCTCGCCACCGACTGCCACGCCGACGCACTGCGCCGGGTCCTGCTGCCCGACTTCGACGAGGCCGACGCCGCGGAGCCGCAGCCCACCGTGGACACCGCCACGCTGAACGCGCTGAGCGAGGCCGAGCGCCGCGTCGCGGCGCTCGCCGCGCAGGGCGACACCAACCGCCAGATCGCCAACAAGCTGTTCGTGACGGTGAGCACGGTGGAGCAGCACCTGACCCGGGTGTACCGCAAGATCGGCGTCACCCGCCGCAATGATCTGCCGGCGAAGCTGCCGGCGGAGTTCAGCGAGATCTCCTGACGCCCGGGCGGGCGGGCACCGGCGCGCGCAACCGCCCGCCGAAAGGTGCCGGCCCGCCGCCGGCGCACCTTCTGTCCATCGAACGGGGGACACCCATGTCCGTCCTTCGGCGGTCCCGCCAGTCGGCGGACGGCGCCCACACTGCACCCGTGACAGATGCGGTTCGCGTGCGAGGTCTCCGCAAGCTCTACCGCGGGGTGCCCGCGGTGGACGGTGTGGACCTCGACATCGCCCACGGCGAGATCTTCGCGCTGCTCGGCCCGAACGGCGCCGGCAAGACCACCACCGTCGAGATCCTCGAGGGGTTCCGCAAGCGGGACGCCGGTGAGGTGACCGTGCTCGGCGCCGACCCGCAGCGGGCCCCGATGAGCTGGCGGTACGGCATCGGCCTGGTCCTGCAGGACGCCCACGACATGGCGGAGCTGACGGTCGCCGAGACCGTCGCCCACTTCGCCCGCTACTACCCGACCCCCCGCGACCCCGCGGAGGTCATCGAGCTCGTCGGCCTCACCGCGGCGGCCGGCAAACGGATCCGGATGCTGTCCGGCGGCCAGCGCCGCCGGGTCGACGTCGCCATCGGGGTGATCGGCCGGCCCCGGCTGCTGTTCCTCGACGAGCCGACCACCGGCTTCGACCCGGAGGCCCGCCGCCAGTTCTGGGACCTGCTGCGCGACCTCGCCGGCACCCAGGACACGACGATCCTGCTGACGACGCACTACCTCGACGAGGCCGAGGCTCTCGCCGACCGGGTGGCCGTGATCAGCGCCGGGCGCATCGTCGCCGTCGGCCCGCCGGCCACCCTGGGCGGGCGCAGCGCCGCCGACGCCCGGCTGCGGTGGATCGAGGGCGGCGCCGTGCGCACCCTCGAGACGCCCGAGCCGACAGCCGCGGCCCACGCGCTGTCCCAACGCCTCGGCGGCGAGATTCCCGGCCTCACGATCACCCGCCCGACCCTTGAGGACGTCTACCTCACCCTGATCGGGAGCTCTTCGTGACGACCCAGCCGGCCACCCACAGCCCCCGCGCCTCCGGGGCAGCTGGAGCAGCTGGAGCAGCTGGAGCGGCCTGGGTACGGCCGGTCGGGAGGCCACCCGCGCTGTGGCGGCTCGTCCTGGCCCGCGGGGCGCTGGAGCTGCGGCAGTTCTTCCGGGAGCGGGACGCGGTGGTCTTCACCTTCGCGCTCCCGGCGGTACTGCTGATCCTCCTCGGTTCCATCTTCGACACCCAGCTGAACGACCGGGCGATCGTGCCCGGCATCCCCGCCAGCCAGCTGCTCACCGCCGGCATGATCGCGGCCGGCATCGCGTCGACGAGCTTCGTCAACCTCGCCATCGGCATCTGCAGCGACCGCGACGACGGGACGATCAAGCGGCTGCGCGGCGCGCCGATGCCGCCCATCGCCTACTTCCTCGGCAAGGTCATCCTCGTCCTGGTCACCGCGCTGGCCGAGGTGGCGATCGTGATGACCGTCGGCATCGCCCTGTTCGACCTGAGGCTGCCCACCGACCTCGGGCACTGGCTGACCCTGGCCTGGGTCTTCCTGCTCGGTGTCACCGGCTGCGCCCTGCTCGGGGTGGCGATGAGCAGCGTCCCGCGGTCCATCCGCAGTGCCGCCCCGGTGGTCAACCTGCCGTTCCTGGTGCTGCAGTTCATCTCCGGCATCTTCATCGTGCCCATCACCGAGCTGCCGTCGCTGTTCCAGCATGTCGCGGCGCTGTTCCCGCTCAAGTGGATGGCGCAGGGCTTCCGCTCCGTGTTCCTGCCCGACTCCGGGGTCGCCCTGGAACCGGCCGGTGCCTGGGAGCACGGCCGCATCGCGCTCGTCCTGTCCGCCTGGTGCATCGGGGGGCTCATCCTGTGCCTGACCACCTTCCGCTGGCGGAGCCGCCGGGACTCGTGACCGGCGACGGCGACGGCGACGAGTGGCTGCGCCGGCTCCCGCTCTGGGACGCCTACTTCGCCCTCGTCGTCGCCGTGGCGCTCGGGTTCGTGCTGCTCGGGCCCGACGTCCCCGCCGACCGGCGGGGGGCGGGCGCGCTCCTGGTCGCCGCGCTCGGCCTGGGCTACCTCGCCGTCGGCCGGCGGCTGGTGCGCAGCCGCCGGCAGGGCTGGCCCGCGCTGGTCTACCAGGCCGCCGTCGTCGCGCTGTTCACCGCGGCGGCCTGGCTCGTCGCCGCCAGCTCGGTCATGCTGTTCGCCCTCGGGGCGCAGGCGTTCCTGATGGTCGGCGCCGCGGCCGCCGCGCTCACGGTCACCGCGCTCAACCTCGGCTGGCTACTCACCGCCCTGCTCGCCGGGCCGGAGCTGCCCCGGCTCGCCGGCGGGCCGCTCCCGCTCGCGCTGCTCGCACTCGTCGCCCTGCTCCTGGCGATCGTGATCGGGGTGTGGGCGCACCACATCATCCGGCAGAGCGCCGAGCGGGCGGCCCTCATCCGGGAGCTGGAGACGACCCGCGCCGAGCTCGGCCGGCTGTCCTACGAGTCCGGCCGGGCGGCGGAAAGGGAACGCTACGCCGAGGCCATCCACGACACGCTCGCGCAGGGCCTGTCCAGCGTCATGATGCTGATGCAGGCCCTCGACGCCGCTCTCGACACCGACCCGCCGCGTGCCCGGCGCCACCTCGACCTCGCGCTGCGTGCCACCCGGCAGAACCTCGCGGACGCCCGCGCGCTCGTCGCCGCCCGCCCCGCCCCGCGCGCCGCGCCGGCCTCCCTCGGACACGCCCTGCGCACCGAACTGGACCGGCTGGCGGAGCTCCACGAGGTCGCGGGCACGCTGCGGGTCGAGGGCACCGCCCGCCCGCTGGGCACCGCCCGGGACGTCGTCCTGCTGCGCGGCGGCCAGGAGGCCCTGGCCAACGTCGCCAAGCACGCCGCCGCGTCCCGGGTCACGATCGCTCTGCGCTACCGCGACGACGCGGTGACCCTCGAGATCCAGGACGACGGCCGCGGCTTCGCGCCGTCCGGCGCAGGCCCCGCGAGCGGCCCGGCCGGGCACGGCCTGCCGTCACTGCGCCGGCAGGTCGACCGGGCCGGCGGCCGGCTGACCATCACGTCGGCGCCGGCCGCCGGCACGACCGTCCGGCTGGAGCTGCCGACGTGACCGACATGAACGACGCGAGGCAATTGAACGGCACGAGCGGCGCGAACGGCATAAACGGCGCGATGGGCGCGAACGGCGCGGGTGCCGCGGGTGCCGAGATCCGGGTGCTGCTCGTCGACGACCATCCGGTGGTCCGCGCGGGGATCCGGGCGATGCTCGATCCGTACCCGGGGATCAGCGTGGTCGGTGAGGCGTCCTCCGGCACCGCCGCCGTGCGGCTGGCGCAGGCGCTCCTCCCCCAGGTCGTCCTCATGGACCTGCGGATGCCCGACGGCGACGGGGTGACCGCCACCGCCCGCATCCGGGCGGCGCTGCCCGCGACGAAGGTGCTCGTCCTGACCACCTACGAGGCGGACGGTGACATCCTGCCCGCGGTCGGCGCCGGTGCCGCGGGCTACCTGCTGAAGGACACCACCCCCGCCGACCTGGCCCAGGCGGTCCGCGCCGCGGCCCGCGGGGAGACGGTGCTCTCCCCGTCGGTCGCCGCCCGCCTGTTCGACCGGATGCGGGCCCCCGAGCCGGGGCCGCTCTCCGGGCGGGAGGTCCAGGTGCTCCGGCTGGTCTCGCGCGGCAACACCAACGCCGAGATCGGCCGCGAGCTGCACATCGGCGAGGCCACGGTGAAGACCTACCTGGTGCGGATCTTCCAGAAGCTCGGCGTCTCCGACCGCACCGAGGCGGTCATGGCGGCGGTGACCGCCGGTCTGCTCTGAGACCCGCGGAGTACACGGTCACCGGTATGCGGTCACCGGTATGCGGTCACCGCGGCCATCGTGCCGGCCCACCAGTAGGTGCAGTCGGCCGGCGGCTGCAGCCCGGTGACCAGGCGCACCGTGAACGACGTGAAATGCTTCAGCAGCTCCCGCTGGTGCGCGCGGCCGATCGAGTCGATCTCGTTGGTGTAGTACGACAGGACACCGCCGGGCCGCAGATGCGCTGCGGCATGCTCGAAGAACTCGGCGGCGAGCACAACGGCCCGCGGGCCGAGCGTCCGGACGAAGTCCTGCTCGTTCGTCGGGTAGACGTCGTACAGGATGGCGTCGAACTCGCCGAGCTCGCCGAAGACGTCCCGCCAGTCCCCGAAGACCAGCCGGATGTCGCGGTCCGGCCAGCCTCGGCGCCACTGCTCGAACTGCTCCGCGACATCATGGTTGATCTCGATCAGGGTGTGGGAGCGCACTCCGCGTTCCTGGACGGCGGTCGCCGAGATTCCCATGCCGAATCCGACCTCCAGGAGGTCACCGCCGTTCGCGGCCGCGTTCTCGGCCAGCACCTTCATCAGCGGCAGCTCCCAGTCCTGCATGACCTGCTGGCCCTGGATCACCAGCTGGGACGGGTCGCTGTAGTCGGCCGGGCTGCCCTCCCAGTCACCCCTGATCAGCGGGCGGGAGGCACCTCCGACGAACTCCCGCTGGATCTCGTCGAGGTGTGCCAGGTCGCTGGCGAACTCGACGACCGCGCGGCCGAGCAGGAGATTGCGCTGGCCGACGCCCTTGGTACGCAGGAAGTCATCCCGCTTCATCGTCACCGAGATGTCGAAGTCCTTGAATGTACGCCGCATGCTCGGCCTATCCTCCGTCGCAAGACGATGAACCGGGAAGAACCTGTTCCGGGCCGGGAATTCCGTCAGCCCTCTCGATAGTCGCGTGATGTCGGCGGGCTGGGCTTCCCCAGACCGACCCCTAGTGCTCCGTCGACCGGTTCCCGGTCAGCGAACTGGTGCCGGTCAGTGGATGGCGGTCAGTGGATGGCGGTCAGGCGCGCCGCGGCGGCGAGGTCCGGGCAGCCGGCGAGCGCCATCGCGTCCTCCAGCTCCGCGCGCAGCAGACCCAGCACCCGGGCGGTGCCGGTCGCGCCCCCGAGCGCCAGGCCCCACAGCGCGGGACGACCGACGAGCACCCCGCCGGCGCCGAGAGCCAGCGCGCTGAGCAGGTGGGATCCCGTGCGCACGCCGCCGTCCAGAAGCACGTCGACCTTGTCACCGACGGCGGCCCGCACCGCGGTGACGACGGCGGGAAGCGCGGTCACGCTCGCCGCCGCCCCGTCGAGCTGGCGCCCGCCGTGGTTGGAGACGACCACCGCCGCGGTACCCGCCCGCGCGGCACGCACCGCGTCGTCGGGATGCAGGATGCCCTTGCAGATCAGGGGGAGGCTGGTCCGCTCCCGCAGCCAGTCGAGATCCGCCCAGCTCAGCGCCGGGTCGACCAGCGCGGCGGTCTGGGCGGCGAGGGCCGAGACGCCGGCCGGGAGGCGCTCGGCGTTCAGGGAGAAGTGCGCGGCGGTGACGTCCGGCGGCAGGGTGAAGGACCGGCGCATGTCCGCGAGGCGCCGGCCCATCCGGGGGGTGTCGACCGTCAGCATGAGGGCCCGGGCACCCGCCTGCTCAGCCCGGGCGACCAGCTCGGCGACCGCGCCGCGGTCACGGAGCCAGTACAGCTGGAACCACAGGTCCGCACCGGTGACGGCGATGTCCTCGACGGCGACGCTGCTGAACGTGCTGACGGTGAACGGCACCCCGGCGGCCAGCGCGCCGGCCGCGGCCGCCAGCTCTCCGTCGGGGTGCACCGCCCGCTGGTAGGCCATCGGGGCGACGGCCATCGGCGCCGGGACGTCGCTGCCGAGCAGCCGGCCCGCGGTGCTGACCGCGGAGACGTCGACGAGTACCCGGGGCAGCAGGCTGACCTGGTCGAGCATGGTCGTGTTGGCGGTCAGCGTGCGTTCGGTGCCCGCGCCGGAACGCACGAAGTCCCAGATGTCGGCGGGCAGCAGGCGGGCGGCGGCCTCTTCGGCGTCCGCCGGTGTCAGCAGCGAAGCCGGAGCCGGAGCCGGGGCCGGAGCCGGAGCCGGAGCCGGAGCCGGAGCCGGGGCTGCCGGGACGGCGACCTGACCGGCGATCTCGGCGTTCTCGGCCTGGATCGCGTCGTAGAGCGCGCGCACGTTCCGGTTGCCGAACGCCTGGGCGCCGTCCCGCTCGATGACCTCGAAGATCAGCGTGCGCCGTGGATGGCTGGACCGGGTGAAGATCTGATAGAGCAGGCCACCCTCCTCGCGGTCGGCGAGGATCCCACGGGGCTGCACCTCCTCGAGCGGGTGCCGGGTGAGGTCGACCCGGCTGACGAGCCGCTCGTAGTACAGATCCGGCGGGTCGAGGAAGGCCACACCGCGGTCACGCAGGATGTCGACGGTACGGGTCAGGTCGGTGGACGCGAATGCCAGATGATGCACCCCAGGGCCGCCGTGCCAGGACAGGAAGTCGCCGATGTGGCCTGGCTTGTGGTCCGAGCTCGGGGAGATCAGCGTCAGGGTGAGGTCGCCGGAGGGGCTGCGGACGGCGTTCGAGTCCATCGCCTCGTCGTCACGGACCATGATCTCCGAGTACACGGTGCGGAAGCCGAAGACGCGGTGGTAGTAGGCCGCGGTCTCGTCCAGCGTGCCGGCCTCGACGGCGACGGCCACGTGATCGAGCCCGGTCAGCCCGGTCATCGGGTCCGCGTCCGAGGCCGGGCCGAACCCGATCCCGTCGGCCACCGGGGTGAACCCGGGCAGCCAGGCCTCCCCCGCCCCCGGCCGCTCGACCAGGGTGTGCCGGATGTCGCCGAAGCCGCCGAGCACCGCGCACACCAGCCCGTCCCGTTCGGTGGGCTCGGCGACCACCCGCGCCCCGCGCCCGACGGCGTCGGTGACCGCGGTGCGCACGTCGTCCGTACGCAGCGCGAGGTCGCCGAAGCCGTCCCCGTGACGCTCGACGAACCGCGCGGCGGGATGGTCGGGATGCCGGCCCTCGCAGACCACCAGGTTGAGCCCGCCCTGGCGCAGCGCGACCGCGCGGCCCGGGCCGTCCGGGGTTCCGTCGTCGTCCGCGGTGGCGACGGGGTGGAATCCCCACCGGTCGGCGAAGTCCGCGGCGGCGGTGGGCGCATCCGCGGTGAAGTAGACGACGTGGCTGACGGTCAGCGGGCGCGCCGGCGGCTCGGCCGCCGCCGTCTGCGGGGTCAGGGTGTCGGTAGAGGTGTTCTTGGGCATGGACCGCCCCTCCGGGATCGACGTCTGCTGGTGGGCGGACGGGTCAGCCGGCGGACATCTGCTGGACGAGGCTGCGCGGACGCAGGTCCGTCCAGTGCGTCTCGATGTAGTCGAGGCACACGGCCCGGCCGGCCGGGCCGTGCACCGAGCTCCAGCCGGCCGGGACGTCGGCGAACACCGGCCACAGCGAGTGCTGGTTCTCGTCATTGACCAGAACCAGGAAGTCGGCGCTCTCGTCGTCGAACGGGTTGGTCGTCATCGGTCGGCTCCTTCGCCGTCGGAGGACCCGCGTGAGCGGAATCCGGTTTCAGTGACCCGGTCGGCCGGGTCGGCCGGGTCGGCCGGGGCCAGCAGCTCGGCGAGCACCGCGCTGATCGCGGCGGCCGGCTCCGGCCGGAGCATCTCGTGATGGGTACAGGGCAGCGGATACTCGACGACACGGCCGGTGACGTGCCCCGCCCACGCCGCGGTCCCCGTCGCGCCGGGGCGCCGGTCCTGGCCCGCGGTGAACAGCACCAGATCCCCGTCGAACCGCCCCGGGGCGAAGCCGGCCAGCGCCCGCTCGTGCTCCGCGGACACTGCCGCGAGCCGATCGAGCGCCGCCTCGTCGAGCCGGGCAAGCGCGGCGTGCTCCCGCAGTTCCTCCGGCACCCGCCTACCGGCGCCGGCGACTGGTCCGGCAGTCGGTTCGGCAGTCGGTTCGCTCTCGGCGGCGGTCGCGCCGGCCGGCGGGTAGGCGTCCAGCAGGACGAGGAGCTCGACCTGCTCGCCCGCCTGCTGCAGCCGGACCGCCATCTCGTACGCGACGACCCCGCCGAAGGACCAGCCGAGCAGCCGGTACGGGCCACCCGGGCTCACCGTGCGCAGGGCCGAGAGATGGCGCCGGGCCAGCTCGCCGACGGAGGCCCCCACCCCAGCTGGCCCGGCGGCGGGACCGGCACCGGCACCGATCGGTGCGCCGAGGGCTGCGAGCGCGGGCGCCTGCAGGCCGTAGACGGGCTGGCGGCGGTCCAGACCGGGTAGCAGCCCGGTGTAGGCCCAGCTCAGCCCGGACGAGGGGTGGACGCAGAAGAGCGGCGGGTTCCCGCCACCGGCCCGCAGGGGCAGCACCGGATCGAACGCCCCCTCCAGCCGCCGGTGCGGGGCCGGGTGCTGGTCGGCGAGCCGCTGCGCGAGCGCGGTCGGGCTGGGCGCGGCGAGCAGGTCCCGGATACCGGTCACCAGGCCGAGCTCGTCCCGGATCCGCCCGACCAGGCGCATCGCGAGCAGCGAGTGCCCGCCCCGGTCGAAGAACCCGTCCTGCGGGCCGACCTCAGGCAGGCCCAGGACCTGGGCGAACAGGTCGGCCAGCGCCCGCGCCCGGTGAGACGCCACTGCGGGCGTGCCCGGCGACGGGTCGGGCGCCACCGGCAGCTCCGGCTGATGCGCCGCCGGCCCCGCGGCGGCAAGCGCCACCAGCGCTCGGCGGTCGAGCTTGCCGTTGGCTGTCCGCGGCAGGTCGTCGACCATGACGACGACCGAGGGCACGCAGTGCTCGGGCAGCGCCCGGGCCACATGTGCGCGCAGGTCGCCCACGTCGGCCGGTACGCCCGGCACGGGCACCACGCAGGCGACGAGGCGCGTACCTCCGGGGCCCGGCTGGGCGGCGACGGCTGCCCGGGCCACGCCCGGATGGGCGGCGAGCACGTGCTCGATCTCGGCGGGTTCGACCCGGACCCCGCGGATCTTCAGCTGGTCGTCGACGCGGCCGAGGAACTCGACCGCGCCGTCGGCACGCCAGCGGGCCCGGTCACCGGTGCGGTACATGCGGGACCCGGGCGGGCCGAAGGGCGTGGCGACGAACCGGGCCGCGGTGACCGCCGGCTGGCCGTGGTACCCGCGGGCAAGCTGCGTCCCGGCCAGGTACAGCTCGCCGGGCACGCCCGGCGGCACCGGCCGCAGCGCCGCGTCCAGGATGTGGAGGCGGGTGTTCCACACCGGCCGGCCGATCGGCACCGTCCCCGTCATCCCCGTCGTCCCCGCCACCGTCCGCGGCGTTTCGGGCGGGCACGGCCACGCGGTGACGTCGACGGCCGCCTCGGTCGGCCCGTACAGGTTGTGCAGCTCGGTCCGGCCGGAGCCGCCGGAGCCGCCGGCGGGCGGGTCGCCGAGCACCTCGTGGAAGCGGCGGACCAGCTCGCCCGGCAGCGCCTCGCCGCTGCACAGCACCCGGCGCGGGGCCGCCGCAGGGCCGTCCCGGCCAGGCCGCGCGATCTCGTCCAGATACACCTCGAGCATCGACGGGACGAAGTGGGCGGTGTCGATCCGCTCGGTGGCGACGAGATCGGCCAGGTAGCCGGGATCCCGGTGCCCGTCCGGTCGGGCGACGACCACGGTGGCGCCGGCGATCAGCGGCCAGAACAGTTCCCACACCGACACATCGAAGGTGGCCGGGGTCTTGTGCAGCACCCGGGCGCCGGGGCTGAGCGGGTAGGTGGCCTGCATCCAGCGCAGCCGGTTGACGATCGCCTCGTGGCTGGTCGTGACCGCCTTCGGCTCGCCGGTCGACCCCGAGGTGTAGATCAGATACGCCGGGTGCCGAGGGTCGAGCCGGCGCGACCCGCCGCCCGCCCTCGCGCCAGGCGCCCCGGTGAGGTCCCCGGCGCCGGACGCCTCGGCCGCGCGCAGCTGCGCCGAGGTGAGGATCCAGGTGGGCGCCGCGTCCAGCAGGATCGTGGCGACCCGTTCCGCGGGGTACCCGGGGTCGACCGGGACATAGGCGGCGCCCGCCCGCAGCACGGCGAGCACGGCGACCACCAGCCCGTCCGAGCGCGGGATGACCACGGCCACCCGGTGTTCCGGACCCACCCCGCGAGCCCGCAGGTAGGCCGCGACGGCCGTGACCCTGGCATCGAGCTCGGCGTAGCGCAGCCGCGTGCCCTCGAACACGACGGCCTCCGCGTCCGGGGTCCGCGCGATCTGGGCGTCGAGCAGGTCCGTCAGGGTGGCCGCGGGCAGCGTGACCGCGGTGTCGTTCCACTCGACGAGCACCCGGTGGCGCTCCTTCTCGTCGAGCAGGTCGAACGACCCGGCCAGCCGCCCGGGTGCGCCGCCGTGCCGCGGGACGTCCGTCAGGTCGGTCAGCAGGCGGGTCAGCCAGCGGCCGATCGCCTCGGCCAGGTCGGCGCCGACGGCGTCCGGCCGGTATCCGAGCCGCAGCCGCGGGCGGCGCGCCGGCAGCACGACGAGGGTGAGCGGGTAGTGGGTGGCGTCGTGCCCGGTGACGGCGACCAGGCGCGGGTCGGCCGGTGCCTCGTCCAGCGGGTAGTTCTCGAAGACGACAAGGGTGTCGAACAGGCGCGGCAGTCCCGCGAGCCGGGTGATCTCGCCGAGGCCGAGATGCTGGTGGTCGAGGAGCCGGGCCTGGGCCTGCTGGAGACCGCTCAGCAGGCTGGCCGCCGGCTCCGCGGGGTCGACCCGGACCCGCACCGGCACGGTGTTGATGAAAAGCCCGATCACCGACTCGACACCGTCGAGCTCGGCGGGACGTCCCGACACCGTCGCCCCGAACACGACGTCCGCGCGGCCGGTCAGGCGGGCCAGCAGCAGTGCCCAGGCTCCCTGCACCACGGTGTTGAGGGTCAGGTCGTGGTCGCGGGCGAAACGGCGCATCGCGTCGCCCAGCTCCGCGGGTAGCTCGACCTCGTGGTGGGCGGGCGCGACCGGGGCGATCTCGGGCGCACCCGGCGCGACCAGGCAGGGCTCGGCGAGCCCGGCGAGCTCGGCTGCCCACGCCGCGCGTGCCGCGGCACGGTCGCGGCCGGCCAGCCACACCAGGTGGTCGCGGTAGGAGGCGGCCGATGGCGCCAGTCGGCCGCCGCTCTCGTACGCGTCGAGCAGGTCACGGACGAGCAGCGGCATCGACCAGCCGTCGAGCAGAAGGTGATGGTGGGTGAGCACCACCCGCGCCCGGATCGCCCCGGCCCCGCCCTCCGGCGCGCTGCCCGCCGGTGCTTTGTCGGCCGGTGCGCTGCCCGCCGGGAGGTGCAGTAGCGCCACCCGCATCAGCGGCGGGCGGACGAGGTCGAAACCGGCGGACCGCTCCGCCGCCGCTATCCGGGCGGCGGCGTGCTCCGGTTCCGGCCGGCCGGCGAGGTCGACCTCCCGCCAGGGCAGCTCCACCGTCCCGGCGATGACCTGCACGGCCCAGCGTGAGCCGTCCTCGTCACCGGTGACGCCGGGTACCCCGGTCAGAAACGCCGCCCGCAGCGCCGGATGCCGGGCCAGGACGGCCTCGAAGGCGCCGCGCAGCCGGCCCGGGTCCACGGGCACGGCGAGATCCACCACCAGCTGGGCCGTGTACGGATCGACGTGGGGCGTCCCGCCGCCCTCACCGCCACCCTCACCGGCGCCGGGGGCCTTCGCGTCCGCCGCGCCGCCGCCGTCGGCACCGTCCCCGCTGCGCGGGCCGCCGTTCCCGGCTTCGTACAGCGCGTGGAAGAGCAGGCCCTCCTGCAGCGGCGCCAGCGGCAGAACGTCGGCCAGGCCCGGCACCCTGGCCCGCAGGTCCGCCAACCCCGCCGCGGTGAGCGCCACCAGCGGGACGTCGCGGCGCAGATCGGCCGGGCCAGGCTCGACCTCGTCCGCCGGGACGGGGCCGTCGCGCAGGACCGGGTCCGCGAGGTCGGTGAGCGCGCGGACCCAGCGGTCGGCGAGGTCACGGATCTCGTCCGCGCCGACCAGCGACGGCGCCCACGACCACGACGCCGTCAGCACCGGGCCGTTCGCCGCGGCGTCCTCCACCACCAGCGCACCGATCTCGACCGCATGTGCCAATGGCAGACCACCGCCGCCCGCACCCGAGAGATCCACATCGCCGGTCATCGACCATCCGCCCGCGCCCGGTTCTGCACCCACGCCCACGCCCACATCACTGCGGCCCAGATAGTTGAACCCCACGCCCGCACCGGCACCCGCGCCCGCCAGCACCGCGCCCGACTGCCCGTTCACATACCGCAGCAGGCCATAGCCCGATCCGTCACCCGGGACCCCCCGCAGCATCTCCCGGACCCGGCGCACCGCACCCACGACACCCACACCGCCGACCTCGACCAGCACCGGGAACAGCGCCGTGAACCACCCCACCGTCCGCGACAGATCCGCCCCCTCGTCGCGCCCGTGCCGCTCCACCTCCACCAGCACCCCGCCCGAGCCCTCAGCCGCCTCCGGACCCGCACCGGTCTCCGGCGCGGCAGCGGTGCCCGGACCGGCGGCGCTCCATCCGTCCAGCGCGACGGCCAACGCCCCGAGCAGCAGCTCCTCCATCCCGCAGCGCAGTCGCGGCGCCACCTCCACCAGCAACGATCGCGACACCTCGGTCGGAAGCGACACCGCGTACCGGCCCGATGTCGCCCACGTGTCACGAAGCGGGTCCGGTCGGCCTGCCACCAGCGGAACGCCGCGGGAGAGCACCCCCCACCAGTACGGCAGTTCGGCGAGTACGTCGGGAGTGGTCGCGCGGGCCACCAGCTGCCGGGCCCAGGCCCGGAAGGAACAGCCGACCGGGGCGAGGCTCCCAGGGCTGGGGGTGGGGCCGGCGGGGTCGAGCTCCCAGGCCTCGTGGAGATCCGGCAGCAGGATCCGCCACGACACCCCGTCGACCGCCAGATGGTGGACGACCAGCAGCAGCAGGCCGGCGGCGTCGCCCGCGTCGAACCAGACCACCCGCAGCATCCGGCCGGTCAGGGGCGACAGGTCCGCGGTGGCGGCGGCAAGCCACGCCCGGACCGTCTCCGTGACCTCCGCAGGCGACCGACCCGTGACGTCCACGCGGCTGACCGGCGTCAGCTCCTCGCCGGCACCCGCACCCGCGTCTGCGCCTGCGCCCGCGGCTTCGCCCGCACCTGCGCCGGCAGCACTACCGCGGGCAGGGACGTGCAGGTGCCACCCGCCGTTCTGGATCAGCCGGGCCCGCAGCATGTCGTGGTGGTCGGCCAGAATGCGCACCGCGCGGCCGAGTCGCTCCTCTCCCAGTCCGGCGGGGACCCTCAGCAGCACTGACTGGGCGAAGCCGGCGAGCGGACCGGCGTCGGTGCCGCCGGCCGGGCCGTCGGGCAGGCCGCGGACAAGCTCCCGCAGCCAGTGCATGACAGGGGTGAGCGGAACATCGCCGGTCGCGTCATCCGCCCGCGCCGCGCTGCCCGCCGGCCTGTTTCCGGCGGCGGCCGGGCGGGCGACCGCCGCGAGCCCGGCCGGGGTGCGCCGCTCGAACACGTCACGGGCGCTGAACAGCAGCCCGGCCCGCCGGGCCCGGCTCACCAGCTGGATCGACAGGACGCTGTCGCCGCCGAGGGCGAAGAAGCTCTCGTCGGCGCCGACCGCCGGGCCGACCAGCGGGGCGACCAGCGCGTCGGTCACGTCCGGATGGGCGGCGAGCGCGGCCTCGACCTCACCGGGCTCGATCCGGTACCCGCGGATCTTGATCTGTTCGTCGGCGCGGCCGGCGAACACCAGCGTGCCGTCGGACGTCCAGCGGGCCAGGTCACCCGTCCGGTACATGCGATCGCCGCCGGCGGCGCCCAGGTCCCCGAGAAGGTCGGCGAAGGGGTCCGCGACGAAACGGGTGGCTGTCAGGCCGGGGGCCGCCACGTACCCGCGGGCCAGCGCGTCACCGGCGATGTACAGGTCACCGACGGTTCCCGGCGGCACCGGCCGCAGCGCGTCGTCGAGCACGTAGGCCCGCATCCCCTGGCGGGCACGGCCGATCGGCACGCTCGCCGGGACGTCGTCCCCGGCCCGCATCGGATGCTGCGTGGCGAACAGGGTGATCTCGGTCGGCCCGTAGATGTCCGTCACGAGCGTGTCGGGGCAGTGGTCCAGGACCCGCCGCACGGAGGCCGCGGAGACCACGTCGCCGCCGGTCAGCACCTCACGCACTCCGGCGAGGGCGAGCGGGTCCTCCTCGGCGACGATGCGGAACAGGCCGGCGGTCAGCAGCGCCGATGTCACCCCGTGCTCGCGGATGACGGCGGCCAGCGCGTCGACATCGGGCTCGCCGGGTGGCCCGAAGACCAGCTGGCCGCCGCCGAGCAGCGGCATCCACACCTCGTAGGTGGACGGGTCGAAGCTGTAGGGCGAGTGCACCAGCACCCGCTCACCGGGCCCGAGCACCCACCGCTGGTCGAGGGCGAGGCTGAGCACCCCGCGTTGGGTGATCTCCACTCCCTTGGGCACACCGGTCGACCCCGACGTGAACATCACGTAGGCGGCGCTGTCGAGCCCGATCCCGGGCAGCTCGCTGCCAGGGGCTCCGTCACGGGCACGGTCGTCGGCACAGGCGCCGTCGCCGTCGCCGTCGACGTCGACGTCCCAGGCACCGTCGCTGCCGAGGGCGGTCGGCGGGACGGGCAGGGGGACGGCGAGATCGGTGAGAGGCCCGGCGTCGGTGGTGCCGTCGACCAGCAGGACCCGCGCGCCAGTCACGGTCAGGAGCACGCGCTGGCGCCCGGCCGGCAGCCGTCCGTCCACCGGCACGTAGGCGGCGCCGGCGCGCAGCACGGCGAGCATCGCCACGACCATCGCGGGACCGCGCTCGAGCAGGAGGCCGACCCGGTCGCCGGGCCGCACTCCCGCCGCCGTGACCCGGCTGGTGAGGCGGGCGGCCCACCGGTCCACCTCGGCGTAGGTGTAGGTGGTACCGCCGGAGCGCAGCGCCACCGCGTCGGGTGCAGCGTGGAGCCGGGCCGCGAACACCTCCGGCACGTTCGCCGGCACCGCGCCGCCGGGCAGCCGCGGGCCCCGCGCGAGCCGGTCGGCAAGGGTCCCCGAGCCAGGCCCGCCGTCGGTGCTGGGCCGGTTCCAGTCGCCGAGGATCCGGCGGCGTTCGGCCGGGGTGAGCGCGTCGATGCCGGCCAGCGGGAGGTCCGGGCCGTCGACGATCGCCGTGAGCACTGCCAGCAGCCGCTCGCCCAGCACCGTCGCCGTGGCCCGGTCGACGAGAGGGAGGGCGTGGTCCAGCCGGAGCCGCAGCGCACCCCCGTGCGCGAACGCGACCACGGTCAGCGGGTAGTGCGTGGCGTCACGGATCAGGACGTCGGTGACGCGCAGCCCGGCGGCTGCCCGGGCACGGTCCGTCGCCTCCCCCAGCGGGTAGTTCTCGACGACGACCAGGGTGTCGAACAGCTGCGGCGCACCGGTCAGCCGCAGGATCTCCGGCAGTTCCAGATGATGGTGGTCGAGCAGGCGTACCTGCTCCTCCTGAAGCCGGCCCAGCAGCTGCGCGGGGGTGTCCGCGGCGGACGTCCGCACCCGCACCGGCACCGTGTTCACGAACAGGCCGATCATGGACTCGACACCGTCGAGCTCGGCGGGACGCCCCGAGACCGTCGTGCCGAACACGACGTCCGAGCGGCCCGTCACGCGCGCCAGCACCAGCGCCCACGCCCCTTGGACGAGGGTGCCGAAGGTGCGGCCCTGGGCCCGCGACCAGGTCCGCAACCGCAGAGCGAGGCCCGGCGGTACGTCGATGTGGACCTGCCCGGGCAGCACACCCGGTGCGGCAGCCGGCGCCGCCGACACAGCCGCCACAGCCGCCACAGCCGGTGCTGCCGCGGTCCCGGCCGGGGCGGCCGCCGCGGCGAGCAGGGTCGGCCCGGTGATCCCGGCGAGTGCCTGTTCCCAGGCGCGCCGCGCCGCTTCGCGGTCCCGGCCGGCACGCCAGGCCACGTAGTCCCGGTGGGGCCTGGCGGGTGTCTCCGGCCCGGTTCCCGCGTAGGCGCGGAGCAGGTCCTCGAGCAGCAGCGGCAACGACCATCCGTCGAGCAGGATGTGGTGGTGGGTGAGGAGGAGCCGCAGCCGATCCCCCCGGGCTTCCCCGTAGCCGAGTCGAAGCAGTGCCGCGCGCAGCAGTGGCGGCCGGGAGAGGTCGAATCGCTCGGCCCGTTGTGCCCGGGCGATCCGCTCGGCCTGGGCCTCGCGTTCGGCGGCGGGCAGGCCCGCCAGGTCGAACTCCCGCCAGGGCAGGGTGACCGCGCCGGCGATCACCTGGACCGCTCGGAGCCCGGGGCCGTGGGACGCGGCTTCAGGGCGTTCACCCATGCTGTCGAGACCGGTCAGGAAGGCCGCGCGCAGGGCCGGGTGCCGGGCCACCACGCTTTCCAGCGCCTGGCGCAGGCGGGCCGGGTCGACAGCTCCGGCGAGGTCCAGCGCCAGCTGGAGGGTGTAGACGTCGGACGTGCCCGGCCCGGGGGTGTCCCGCCCGCCGTCATCGTCGTACAGGGCGTGGAAGAGCAGGCCCTCCTGCAGAGGGGCCATGGGCAGCACGTCGACCAGGCCCGGCACCCGGTCCGCCAGCTCGTCCACCTCGGCCTGGCTCAGCGGCACCAGAGGGAAGTCGAACGGGAGGTACCCGCCGGCCGGCAGCCCCGGGCGTGGTCCACCCGGCTGGCCGGGGCCCGTGGGTGCCCGCGTGGCCAGCGCGGCGAGGTCGGTCAGCGCGTCCACCCAGCGACGGGCGAGCTGCTCCACCTCACCTCCGTCGAACAGCGCCGGCGCCCACGACCACCACGCCCGCAGCACCGGACCGCTGCGCTCGTCACCCGCCTCCCGACCGCCCTCGACCACCAGGGCGGCCACCTCCACCGCATGTGCCAACGGCAGACCCCCGCCACCCACCCCGGAAAGATCCACACC